>MVZB01000407.1 GCA_002068205.1 candidate division BRC1 bacterium ADurb.BinA292 | reverse complement strand
CCGCCAGCAGGCGGGGGTTGAACAGGTAGCCGGACCAGCCGCCAGTGACGGCGTCGGCGCCCGATTTATAGAGATACTGCCCCACTGCCCCCAGAAGGGCGGCGACGAGGAACAGCACGATCGAGATGACCGGCGTCTGCATGGGTCTTCTCCGCGCGCCTGGAGATCAGTGTTGAACCGGGACAACCGCAGACAGCATAAGGTCGCGCGGCGGAGCGACGCAATGGAAACTCACGACCCTGACGCCAAAATCCGTCACGGCGTTTTCGTTGAAGAGCGAGCGCGTCCCTGGCCTCAGGGGGTTTGGGGTTCTTGCTCGTCGGTCTGGCCGAAGACGGCGCGGATAAACGCATCGCCTTCGAGCGTGCCGTAGCCGCCCGAGCGACAACTGACCTCATCGTAGACCTGCACTTCGTCGGGCGCCTGGCGCGGATCGAGGATGGCGAATGGGATCGGATCCCGCACGTGAACCCGCAGCTCCACGGGGGTGGGGTGATCGGGGAGGATCGCGACGACGGCGTCGATCGCCTGGCGCTCCAGGCCCTCCAGGATGCGTCCCACCAGGCGCAGGTCGATATCCTCGATCGTCCGGATCTTGAGTTCCAGATCGCCCTCATGGCCGGCCTCATCGGGGGCCTCCACGTGCAGGTAAACGAAGTCGACGCGTTCGAGGGCCGCCAGGCAGGCATCGGCCTTGCCTTCGTAGTTGGTGTCCCACAGGCCGGTGGCGCCGTCGACGTCGATGATTTCGAGCCCGCCGTAAACGCCGATGCCCCGCACGAGGTCGACGGCGGAGATGACGGCGCCGCGGATGCCGAATCGGTCGTGGAACGTCCACATCCGGGGCTTGCGGCCGGGCGACCAGAGCCAGATCGAATTGGCGGGGTCCTTGCCCGCCGACCGGCGCCGGCGGTTGACGGGGTGGTCGGCGAGGATGGACCATGATTGCCGCGTCAGGTCGTTGAGGCGGCGGGCGGTTGCTTCGGCGGCCGGGTCCCTGGGCTTGATCATCAGTTCCTCGACGGGTTCGCCGGGATGATCGTGCGGTGGCGCGCAGGCCAGGTCGGGGTTCAGCCCCGTGGCCACAAGCAGATGGCGGTAGCTGACGCCGGGATGGAACCGCAGCGTGTCGCCGCCGAGTTGCTGATCCAGGGCGCGGATCAGTTCGGCGGCCTCGGCCGACGAGATATGCCCGGCGGAATGGTTCTTGATATGGCCGTTCTCGGTGCAGATCAGGTTGCAGCGCAGGGCGATCTGGTCTTCGCCGATCGGCACGCCCATACTGGCGGCCTCCAGGACGCCGCGCCCCTGGAAGCAGGCGCGGGGGTCATAGCCAAGGACGGCCAGGTTGGCAACGGCGCTGCCGGTGGGCAGATCGGGGGTCAATGTGCGGAGCATGCCCGTACGGCCGTCGCGGGCGATCCGGTCGATATGGGGTTTGTTGGCGACCTGGAGCGGGGTGCGGCCGCCGAGCCGTTCGACCGGGTAATCGGCCATGCCGTCGCCGAGGATGATAACATGTTTCATCGCGTGATCTTTCGCGGGGTGAGTCGTCAGCCGTGACGGTATGGTGATACACCAGAACGGCGGCCGGACTCAATGGCGGCCTGATTTCTCGAGTTGAAATCGGCGATTCCTGGGAAACGAAGGAGGGCGCGCCGGTGCGGGTGGGCAAGTGCGAAGTGCTGGGGGTCGGGATCGGCGAGCGCGGGACGTGCGCGCATTACAATTCGGAACGCGACATCGTGGCGATCCGGTTTCGCTGCTGCGGCGAGTATTATGGCTGCCACGCGTGCCATGCCCTGCTGGCGAGGCATCCGGCCGAACGCTGGCCGCAGTTTGAGTTCGACCGGCGCGCGATCCTGTGCGGCGCGTGCGGCGAGGAATTGACGATTCACCAGTATCTCAGCTCGCCCGAGGCGTGCCCGCTGTGCCACGCGCCCTTCAACCCGGGTTGCCGCAAGCATCATCAGCTCTATTTTGAAGTCCAGGGGGGGCCGCGTCTGGGTTCATAGGGGGCGCGTGTTGACTCATGGGAAAACGTTACCGAGCGGAACCTGTCCAGGTTCCGGGCGGGCGCTGTATCGGAGCATTGA
>MVZB01000406.1 GCA_002068205.1 candidate division BRC1 bacterium ADurb.BinA292 | reverse complement strand
AGGGACGGCAGAATGGATCGTGTCGACCACGAGCACGAGGATGAGCGACGATTTCAGATCCCCCGCGCACCCCCGTACAGCGCGAGAATGACAACGACGGCGGCGAGAACCGCAAACACGGTTATCAGCATGAACGGGAGCAGGACCGCGAGCACCGCGCGCCAGGTGGCGGTCTCGTGCATCCGCGCCAGCCCGATGATCAGAAAGATGATCCCCAGAACCATCGCCACCATCGGTCCGACGAACGGCACGATTTGAAATGGCGTGACGGAACCCTGGGCGTAAGCCACGGCGCGGAAGGAGGCCTCAAAGCCCGCGCGGCCGCCGCCGAGCAGCTTCAGGAACACGTGAAGGATCGCGCTGCCGACGAACAGGATGGCCGTCAACGTGAAGGGCAGCAGCACGATCTGGATCAGCAGCGCCACGCCAAAGGACGAGCCGTTGTCAAGAAAGCGCATGAAAGGGGGCCATTCCGCAGCAACGCCCCCGCTCGTTCCAGGGAACATCCCGCCCATCACGCGTTCGGCAAGCAATTGGATCGGCCAGGAAATCACGAAACCCAGAATGCCGAAGACGTAACCCATCAGAATGTAGAACTGAAACGGTGCGCCCAGGCCGCCGTCGCGGATCGCGCGCGAAAAGGCCTGGTCGGGCGAAGTGAAGATCTCGCGCACGGTCAGCCAGGCGGCGCGGACGGTGCCCAGTTCGCGGCGCCATTCCCAGGCCGGTCCGTCGCGCGGCGGGATGGGTTCGCCCCACGGCGTTTGCCCCGCCCCGGGATACGTCCAGACGGCCGATTCCGCCGCGGCCGGAGCGGCCGATCCGGCTGAGGACTCAGGATCCCATCCCGGCGGGGGAACGGCCGGCGAGCCGGCTCGCGCGCGACCATAGACCGGTCCGTCGCGCGCGCCGCCGACTTCATTCTCGGCATCAGGGGCCGCTGGAACGGAACCGTCTTCTCGTTCGTCCATCCTGCGATCCTTTCATGCGGCGAATCATAGCACGTCATTGCGGCAGTCGCATGGCGGAAAACCGGCGGCCGGCGCGATGCGCCCCACTTTAAGGTAAGGAAGAGGATGAGGGTTGTGAGATCGAATTTCGCGGGACGAATTTTGAGTGGCGATGCTCCGGGGCAATCCCGATGATAGGAGGCCGGCCCGTCCGCCAGCGAAATCCTCGCTCTCAAGGACCTGCATGTGTCGTCGGCATCGCGTTCGCCATCGGTGGCCTGGCGTTCTCGTCTGCGTCTGTTCGTGCTGGGCGCGTTCGTCGTGGCGGGGTTGACGGTCTGCACGCTGGAGCGCTTCCGCGTCGATGAGACCTACCGGGTCTGGGGCCGCGTGCGGGGGGTGCTGGCCCGCTACCTGGAGCCGATCCAGGTGCGCACCACCGGGGTGATCAAACAGATCCAGCGGATCGACGCACTGTGGGCCGCCGAGGAGGAGAACCGCCGGCTGCGCAGCGAGCTGAGCCAGGCGCGGCTGGAAAACCAGCAGTTGATCGAACGCGTGGGGCGATTGGAACGGCTGACGGGCCTGGGCCGCTGGGCCGCCCCCCCGCAACTCCAATTTCTGCTGGCCGACGTGACCGGCCTGCTGGCGCGCGATCGCGGGGCGGTCCTGATGATTAACCGCGGCGCGGAGGACGGCATTGCCCCGCGTGATCCCGTCGTGGCGCTCGGCGGGCTGGTCGGCATTGTCCAGATGGTCGACCGCGACGGAGCGCAGGTGCTGACCGTGCGCGATCCGCTGTTCGCCGCCGGCGCGGTGACGGCGCAGACGCGCTCGCGCGGCGTGGTGCGCGGTTCGGGGCTGGAGGCGCCGCTGGAATTCATGCCCGAAAACGAAACAACCCCGATTCCGGAAGGCGAAATGCTGATCACGTCGGGTTTCGAAAACTCGGTCTATCCCAAGGGGATTGAAATCGGCCGCATCACCGCGCGGGGGGTGAACGCCGAGGGATATCCCTATGGCCTGGTTGAGCCGAGCGTCCGGCTGGATGCCGTGGAGGAAGTGCTGCTGGTCGTGCCGGCGCATCGTCCGGCGCGCGGGGCGATCGCGACCACCGCGACGCTGGGGCAGTACTGGATCGGCATGCCCAC
>MVZB01000405.1 GCA_002068205.1 candidate division BRC1 bacterium ADurb.BinA292 | reverse complement strand
CCCCGGCCGCAACGGCTACCTCTACGCCGGCGGCCGGGTCACCGGCCGCGTCACCACGCTGGTCGAAGTCGGCACTGAATCCGGCTTGACCGGCTGGGGCGCCACCTACGCCCATCCCGATCTGGCCCGCGTGATCATCGAGGATCATCTGGCGCCCCACCTGATCGGCCGCGACGCCGGCGCCATCGAATCGATCTGGGATCTGATGTATGGCCTGACGCGCTGGTACGGCCGCAAGGGCGTGGCGATCTCGGCCCTGGGGGGCATCGACATCGCCCTCTGGGATCTCCGCGGCAAACGGGAAGGCCGCCCGCTGTGGCAAATTCTCGGCGGCGAACGGGGCCAGGCGCCGGCCTACGCCAGCGCCCTTTTCTGGAAGGCGCGGCCCGAGGAACTCGTCGAGGAGGCGCTGCGGCTGCGCGAGCGGGGTTTCAGCCGCTTCAAGACGCGCCTGGGCAAGAACTGGGACTACGACACGTCCGCCGTGCGTCGCGTCTCGGCAGCGATCGCCCCCTGGGGCCGGCTCCTGGTCGATGGTTCGCACCGCTACGATCTGGAAACGGCCGTCCGCTTCGACGACGTGCTTGCCGAGCATGATGTCTTCTGGTTCGAGGAGCCGTTCCCCCCCGAGGAGATCGACCGCTACGCGGCGCTGCGCCCGCGCCTCAAGACGCCCCTGGCGGCCGGCGAGAATGATTTCGGCCTGCAGGGCTTTCGCGAGCTGATGCGCGCCGGCGCCATCGACATCGTGCAGGCCGATGCCTGCCGCGCCGGCGGCATCACCGAACTGCGCCGGATCATCGCCATGGCCGCCGAACACCAGCTCAAGTTCGCCCCGCACACCTGGAGCGACGCGATCGCCCTCGTCGCCAATGCCCATCTGGCCGCCTCGACCCCGCTCGGCCTGACCGTCGAGGTGGACCAGACCGGCAATCCATTCATCGAGGAATTGCTCTGTGAGCCGCTGATGATCCGCGACGGTCAGCTCCTCCTGGGCGACCGGCCGGGGTTGGGCGTGGAAGTCGATCCCGCCGCGCTGGCGCGCCTCACGCTCCCGCGCGGGCAGACGACTCCGCCGGGCAATTACTCCGACCTGATCTACCAGCCGGAGTATGCCTACGAAGCGCCGCCGTACGCCGGTTGATCTCCCACGCGCCCCATCAGACCTCGCCCCCGGCTCCGAAAGGTAATTCTCATGGCTCGGCCCTGTATCGCCATCGGGCAACTGTCGCTTGAATCCAATAGTTTCGTCTCGACCGTCAGTGGCTTGGATCATTTTCGTGAAACAGGCTACCTGCTCGGCGGCGACGAACTGTTCGGGCTGCGCGGCGGCCACGGCGAAGTCGCCGGCATGCTCGACGCGCTGACGCCGGCCGGCGTGGACGTGCTGCCGCTGCTGGCCGCGCGGGGCAATTCGACCGGCCTGATCGCCGGCGACTGCTACCGGCAGCTCAAACACAGCATGTTGGAGAACCTGCGGAACGGGCGAGCCGTCGATGGCGTGCTCCTCTCCTGTCATGGTTCGATGGTCATCGAGGATATCGACGATCCAGAGGGCGATCTCGCCGCGGCGGTCCGCGCGGCGGTCGGCCGCGACGTGCCGGTGATCATGACGCTGGATCTTCACGCCAACGTCACGCGCCGGATGGTGACCGAACTCGATGCGCTCGTCGCCTACCGGCAGTACCCGCACGACGACACGTTCGAGGTGGGCCAGCGCGCGGCGCGGCTGCTGCTCAAGATCCTCGCCGAGGGCATCCGGACGCGCGTGGGCTATGCGCCGCTGCCGATGCTGCTGACCGCCTTCAACGCGACGACGAAGGATGACGGGCCCTTCGCCCGCCTCGTCCAGCGGGCGGCCGCGCTCGAGGAAGATCCGGAAATCCTCTCGGCCTCGGTCTTCTTCGTCGGCTCCTATATCGACGTGGAGGAAATCGGTTGCAGCGTGGTCGTCGTCGCCGACGCCAACCAGGAGAAAGCGGATCGCGCGGCCCGCGAGCTGGCGGAGTATTATTGGTCGCTGCGCGAAGCGTTCCACGTCGTTCCTCTCAGCGTCGCCGAAGCGGTCGAGCGCGGCCGCGCGATCGACGGTCAGCCGATCCTGCTGCTCGATACGGCGG
>MVZB01000404.1 GCA_002068205.1 candidate division BRC1 bacterium ADurb.BinA292 | reverse complement strand
TCCGGGGGGGCGTGGCGCGCGGCGAACCGGGTCAGGGGCTGGGGGCCGGCGACCGGTGGCGCAAATTCGAGGAGGCGAAACTGGATGAGCTGCTGGCGCCGGGGGAATCGCGGACGGCGTTCCTGCTGCGGTTCACACTGAGTCATCCGCATTGCCACACGACGATCGTCGGGACGATGAAGCCGGAGCACCTGGCGGAGAATGTGCGGATCGCGCAGGTGGGCGCGCTGCCGGCCGACGTGTATGAGGAAGCCAAACGGCGTCTGGATGCGGTCGGGGAATCGCCGGAGGCGTGAGGAAGCGAGGCGCGATGCCCGACCGCGTTTTATTCCGATCGTCCGCATCGCGGACTGATCCGCGGAAGCCATCCGTCATGTAACGAACAAGGTTGTGCCGCGGGTTCATCCTCGGGCGTCCCCCAGTAGGTCATTGACGGCGCGGGCGTGAGGGTATCGCTCCGGAGAACGATCCCACGCGGAGGCGCGGAGAATCCAATTTCCAGGATGGCGACCGAGAGCGATAGCGATCGCGATACCGATTCTCAGTCGGTTGCGGCGTTGGGTTCAGGGTCCATGGCGGGGACGCCGGACTGGGGGCGGTCGTTCTTTGCATCGTCGCGGCCGTCACGCCGATCGCGGGGACGTTCGGCGGGGAGCGAGCCTTCGCCGCCGCCGGTCACCGGCCGAGGATCGCGGATGCCGTAGGCGTTGCGGACGGTGAAGCCGTGATCGTCGAGGCGCGCGCCGAAGGTGTCGAGGGCCTGGCGGAGTTCGGCCGCGCGCCAGTCGGACCCTTCCCTGACTTTGACGCCCCAGTTTTCAATGGTTGCGACGACCTGCTCGGTTTCGTCGTCGAAATCCTTCTGATTCAGCTCGGACCAGGCCCGGAAGCTGGCCGCGGATTCGGCGAGGTTCAGGGCGAGCGCCGCGCGCTGACGCCGGTTCAACGTAGCAGTCGTGGCCTGATCCGCCGCCAGCGCGTCGGCATCCAGCTCCTCCGGTTCCGCCGCGTCTTCCTGAGTCAGAACGGTCTCGTCCTCCTCGGCCTCCATTCGATCGGTCTCCGCAGGGGTCAGGAGGCCCTGGGTCTCGGCCGACCGGCGCATGCCCGGTCCGCGCCACGCGGCGCGGTCGACACGCGAGAGGATGCGGTGGGCGACGTCGTAATGGTATTCGGCCAGCGAGCGGTGGAGGTCGCTAATGACCGAGCGCAAGTCGTCGGCGTTGTCGACCTCATTTTTTTCGATGCGGGTGGCCAGCTCTTCGACCCGGCGGATCGAATCGCGCAGGTTGCGTTGGGAGTCGGTTAGTTCGGCCTCAATCCGTTCGCGGGCCTCGTCCATCCCGCCGTCGGCCGGGGGGGCCATGTCGCCGGTGGTGGGGCGATCTTCGCGCGGGACGGGTTGACCGGCGGGGAGAATGCCAGGTGCGCCCGGGACAGCGCCGGTGACGAGGCCGGGTTGCGCACCGGGGCGATCGGGGCCTCCGCGGCGCATGCGCGGGACATGGCGATCCATGCGCCCGGCCAGGTTGCGCAGCAGGACGGCGGCCTCGGTCAGGTGATTGGCGGCGGCTTCGGCGTCGTTCGCTTCGAACGCGGTCACGGCCTCGCTGAGGTGTTTGCGGATGCTTTCGCCGGCGTCGCGGGCTTCGGCCCGGGTGGGGGTGGGGGCGTCGTGGGCGCCGAGCTCGCGGACCTGGCGGCTCTGTTCGCGTTCCTCGTCGCTGAGGCGGGGATCGGTCGCGGCCGATCCCTGATCGCCGGCCATGGCGTCGGGATCCATGTCGTAACGCATCCCGGGGGTGGGGGAATTCCTGGCGTCATCGGACATGACGGGTTGAGCCGGAAGGGTGAGCGGGCCGGCTCCGATCACGAGCACGAGAAGAAGGGAAGCAAGCGGTCGCATCGTCATACTCCTGTGGTTGGTCGTTCAAGTTCGAGGTTTGGAGAGCTAACCGGATGGAACAGGTCCGAACGAATCAGGCTGGAGCACGTTCCATGCCACGGGCCGGAGGACGCGGGCGGGGGACGCGGGCGTAGGGGCAAATCCAGTCAAATGAGGAGCGTGAGGGGGCTGGCGGCCGGACAGGAAAGGCGGGGTTGAGGGCGGGGGACAGGCGATCTTTACACGGTCG
>MVZB01000403.1 GCA_002068205.1 candidate division BRC1 bacterium ADurb.BinA292 | reverse complement strand
TTTGGAGATCAGCCTACCCGATCAGGTGACATTTCTATTGTGTCCAGGGGGTGACATTATCATTGTGGCCCGACAGCGAAAATCGTGCGGTGGCCGCTCCCCCGATTGCGCCCGGAGGGCTGGTATTTAATACAGATCGGCCAGTCGTTCGCGCACGTCGGCCAGCGGGGGCAGGTCGTTTTCCGGTCGATCCAGATAGAAGTAAGCCGTCGCGCAGTAATCGTCGCCTTCCCGCTCGACGACGCTGCTGCGGTCGGGGTGGGCGCGCAACTCCTCCTCGGTGAAGTACTCCGTGCCGTCGGTCGGCTTCATGAAGCGCAGGCCGGGGGTTTTGGCCATGGCTTCGAGCATGGCCGGATAGCCGGGGCCGCTCATCACCTGGATCGTGACGCGCAGGTCCTGATGGAACCAGACCGGATCAGGAATGTGGAAGCGATAGAAGCCGTAGGCCGATTTATCAGGGGCGACGTAATGGTTCCCCATGTAGAGGTTATCGAACAGACCCTGACCGTACGCGTCGAGGATATAGTCCTCGGTGCCGGTGCCGCAAAGGGTCGGAAACTCCTCGTCGCCATCGAGATACATCTTCACCTCGCCCTCGCCCCACCACATGTTGCTGACTTGCGGGTTCAAGCGAACTCCAATATGGCAGCCAAGGAACCGGCCGCGGCCGGTGACCTTGGGCAGGATGGTGAAGTCTTCGCGCAGGATCGTCGGGTTTTGCCGGCGCCAGGTGCTGTGGAAGTAGAGCATGTCGTCGTCATGTTGCTCGCCCAGCGTGACCGCCACGTCGTAGTAGACCCAGACGGGCTTTTCGGTTTCGTTCCGGAGCAGAATGCGGGCGTGCTTGCGGAACGGCATCGGGACGAAGCAGACATGCGAGCGGCCCTCGGGGGAGGCGAACAGTGCGCTCTGAAACGGGGTGGCATGCCCCAGACTGTGGCAGAAGAAATCGCCGGCGGGGGCCTGCACGGCGGGAGTCGCCGCGTGATCCCAGTACATCTCGATGCTGACGCCGCGTTGCTCCTCCAGCTGGCGCGATCCGAGCGCGAGCCAGATTTTCCGGATCGTCCCGGAGCCCTCGACATCGACCAGCGTCAGGGCTTCGCCCGCGGGGATCGCGGTGGCGGGCGATCCTTTGCGGCCGAACCGCGCCTGCCCGCCTTCTCCCTTCAATCCCTGCGGATTTTCGAAGGTGAACCACCTTGTCTCGACGGACGGCGGCGCCATCCGGTAGAGCTCATCCCCGTGTGATCGCATCGCGACGGTTTCTCCATTACGGCTCAGAGTATGGCAGCCCTGCAAGGCGAGGGCGAGCAGCAAGCCGATCGCCATCGCCCCCGGGGACGGGATGCTTCGCTTCATGGCAGCACCTCGTGTTTTGGTTTGAGACTGGTCGGTGGGCCGACGGCGCCCGGCCTTGCCGCGCCGCGCCAGGAAGCGGCGGCGACTTGCAACGGCAGCTATCCTGCATGAATTTTCAGAGGCTTCAATCCTGAAAGTCATGCGCTGCCCGCCAGCGAGGGAGAAGGCCGGGCCCTCCCGCCAACTCCCGGCGCCCGACCGCGGGCGGATTACTTGGAAGTGCTCGTTCTCCAGAAAGCCAGAGCCGAAATGCCGGCCAGGAGCCCGACGCCGACAAGCAACCCGAACGTGTGAAAATTGGCGGCCGGCGAGGGGGGCGCGGCTGGACCGGAAGCCGCCGGCGAGCCGGCTGCGGGGATGTCCACCTGCCGTTCCAGCACGTGGCCAGAGGAGTCATCAAGCCGGATGCGCCAGCGCCCGCCGGCGTCGGGGATGAATGCGAACCGGCCGGCGGGATCGGTCCGCCCTTCCTGATAGGGCTCCTCGCGCTGGGGGGCGAAGATGGCGACGGTCGCGCCGGCGAGCGGTGTTCCGTTCTCATAGGCGCCGGCAATCCGCACATGATCGGCGCGGACATCGACCGACAGATGCAATCCATGCGCCGCGGCGCAGATGGCGATGCTCCACACGCCGGCGGCCAGCAGCAGCTTTTGAAATGACTTCACGGGGCGCACTCCGTGGTGGAATTCGGCGGTGGCGCCAAGTCCAGCGCGCCGGGGTGAATCCGGCTGAGTCCCTGGACGATCATGGCGGTCAGGCAGGCCTCGACAAGGGCGA
>MVZB01000402.1 GCA_002068205.1 candidate division BRC1 bacterium ADurb.BinA292 | reverse complement strand
TCAATGCTCCGATACAGCGCCCGCCCGGAACCTGGACAGGTTCCGCTCGGTAACGTTTTCCCATGAGTCAACACGGGCCAGAAATGGACCAAGGTTATGGAATCCAAAGCGGCGTCGTCGCGCGGCAAGGGCCGCGCTTTGCCGTCGCACTCCACACGAGTTGCCTCGATCCCCGCTCCCTACCCAGGTCAAGCGCATGATCGTGCCGGCAGCGGTCAGCGCGGCGCGGCGGTCGCGGGAACGGCGGTGCGTCCGGGCCGCTCAGGAAGGGGCGGCGTTGGGGCTCAGGACGCGGCGGCCGAGCCAAACCAGCGCCTCGGCCAGCGATGAACAGAACGGCATGATCTCGGCGAGCCCCGCCTGGGCCAGTGTCAGCCGCGAGCCGGGGTCGATCGGCGTAACGATCAGCATCCGGCCGTGCGCGGTGGCCTTGTCGCGCCGCATCCGCAGCAGGGCCCACAACCCGGCCGGATCGATCCCGTCCAACTCACTCAGGTCCACGATCAGATGGGGACGGGACGAATCGGGCGGCCGCGGGTCTTCGGCCAGCAGCCGGGCCGCCGCGTCGGCCGTCAGATGGCCGCGCAGCACGAGGACCGCGGCCGACTCCTCGTCCTGGCGCTCGATGGAGAACTCCTGCCTCATGGCGGACGTGTCGCTTCCCTGCGAAACTGGGTTACGCCTTTTCGTTCTTGTCTATCGTCGCGCGCGCGGCGACGCCTTAGGCTTGTTCAGGAAATGAATCAGTTTGCGCGGGCGGGCCGGCGGCGGCTCAACGGTTGGCCCGGTAGGCCGGGGGCCGTCTGCGCAGGACGCGCAGGACGAAGAGTGGGTTGCCGATGACATAGCGGCGAAAGAGGCGGCGGGGCTCGAGTGCCAGGCGGACAAGCCATTCGAGGCCGGCACGGCGCATCCAACGCGGCGCGCGCCGGCGCGTCCCGGCGTAATACTCGAACAGGGCGCCGACGCACCACCAGACCCGGGGCCGGCCTTCCGCCGCCCAGCGCGCAGCCAGCGCCTCCTGGCGCGGGGCGCCCATGCCGAGCATGACCAGGTCGGGATCGGCCGCCTCGATTTTGGTCCGGACCGCGCGCGCGTCGTCGGGCGAGAGGTAGCCGTGATGCGTCAGGACGAGCCTGAGTTCCGGTTCCCACTGGCGGAACCGGGCCGCCGCGCGGTCGACCTCGGCCGGCGTTCCCTCGGCGCCCGGCCGGCCGCCGATCAGGGCCAGTTTGAGGCCGGCGCGGGCGCAATCGGCGATCAGCTCGCGGGTAAAGTCGCCGGCGTTGATCCGTTCGGGTACGGGCCGTTTGAGCCAGCGGCTCGCCCAGACGATCGCCTGGCCGTCGGCATAGAGGGCATGCAATTCGGCCAGCCGGCGGGCGTGCTCCGCGTTTGCAAACGCCAGGTTGACCTGCGCCGCATTCAGGTAGCCGATGGCGAAGGGGGTGGCGCGCGCGCGCGCCCGCGCGACCACCAACTCGCGGAACCGTGTCGTCGTCAGCGCGACAAGCTGGAATCCCAGGAACGGTTGCAGGGGGATGCGCGGAGTCGTACGTGACATGGCGTCCGTCGTGAAGAAGCCTTTTTCCGGCGGCGGCTATCGCGCCCCCGCCGCGCATGTTACAATGGCGTCAGCGCGATGCGAGGCGCGGACCGACATGGGCCGGTCCCCGTCTCGAAAGGAGATTCCCCCGAGCATGCCCATCCAACTCGACAACGACAAGCAATTCCATCATCCCGGCCGCTGGTATCACCGCCTGGAGGATGGCCGCGTGCAGTGCGACCTGTGCCCGCGCTATTGCCGCATCAAGGAAGGGGCACGCGGGTTCTGCTTCATCCGGCAGAATACCGATGGCGGCATCACGCTGACCAGCTATGGCCGCAGTTCGGGGTTCTGCATCGATCCGATCGAGAAGAAACCGCTCAATCATTTTCTGCCCGGTTCGTCGGTGTTATCCTTCGGCACCGCCGGCTGCAATCTGGGCTGCCGGTTCTGCCAGAACTGGGACATCTCCAAGTCCAAGGAGATCCACACGCTGGCCGACGCGGCGTCGCCCGAGGCCATCGCCCGGACCGCGCTCGACAGTGGCTGCCGCAGCGTGGCCTTCACCTACAACGACCCCACGATCTTCCTGGAGTACGCCAACGAC
>MVZB01000401.1 GCA_002068205.1 candidate division BRC1 bacterium ADurb.BinA292 | reverse complement strand
AAGGCGAAAACGCATTGGCGCGTGTTTGCTCCGCGATGGAGGGGCATCGGTCAATTTGCCGTGAAGGATCAAGGCCGATCCGATCCCCCCGCAATTCGGCTTGACTCAGCGCCAGATTGCGCTTTGATAGACGGATAAACATTCCGCCTGCACGTGATCGATTCACGTCCGTGAATGCGCCCGCCCCCACCCGAACAAGGCCCCCACTTCCATGGCAAAAAAAGTCGCGCCTCCCGCCCCCACGGCGAGGACGCTCGGCCCGGTCCCCGACCTCGAACGCCACCTGCCCAACGACTGGTGGATGACCCTCTTCAACTCCCTTTACCTCAAGACCGACGGCGACGTCGTCGAAAACGACGCCAACACCGCCCGCGAAGTCGACTTCCTCATCGAGGCCGCCGGCCTCGAGCCCAACGACCGCATCCTTGACCTCTGCTGCGGCCAGGGGCGCCACTGCCTCGAACTGGCCCGCCGCGGCTTCCGCCACGTCACCGGCATCGATCGCTCGCGCTACCTCGTCCGCCTCGCCCGCAAGCGCGCCGCCCGCGCCGGCCTGCACGTCTCGTTCCACGAGGGCGATGCCCGCCGCTTCCGCCTCGCCGACAGGACCTTTCACTGCATCGCCATCATGGGCAACTCGTTCGGCTATTTCGACCGCGAGGAGGACGACCTGGCCGTCCTCGCCAGCGCCCGTCGCGTCCTGCTGCCCGGCGGCACCCTCGTCCTCGACCTGACCGACGGCAACTGGATGCGCGACCATTTCGAACGGCGCTCCTGGGAGTGGATCGACCAGAATCACTTCGTCTGCCGCGAGCGCTCCCTCTCCTCCGACGGCGAACGTCTGATCACCCGGGAACTGGTCTCTCACGCCGAGCGCGGCGTCATCGTCGACCAGTTCTACGCCGAACGGCTCTACTCGCGCGAATCGGCGATCGGCCTGCTCGATCGCGCCGGCTTCGAGGGCATCCGCACCCACGGCCAGCTCGCCGCCGACAGCGACCGTAATCAGGACCTCGGCATGATGGCCCACCGCATCCTGCTGTCGGCCAAATCCCCCAAGGTCCCCGCCGCCCGGCGAGTTGGACCGATCCGCTTCCCCGAAGTCACCGTGATCCTGGGCGATCCCTCGCTGCCCGACATGGTCAAACTCGACGGCGAATTCAACGACCTCGATCTCGACACCGTCAACCGGCTCAAGCGCGCGCTCGATGAACTGGAGGGCTACCGCTTCGACTATCAGGACAACCATGCCGGCCTGATGACGCGGCTGCGCGCCGAACCGCCGAAGTTCGTCCTCAACCTGTGCGACGAAGGCTACAACAACGACGCGTTCCTGGAACTTCACGTCCCCGCGCTGCTCGACATCCTCGGCATCCCTTACACCGGCGCCGGGCCGACCTGCCTCGGCCTGTGCTACAACAAGGCCCTCGTCCGCGCCATCGCGCTCTCGCTCGAAATCCCCGTTCCGCTCGAAACCTACTTCAACCCCGACGATCAGTCCGCGACGCTTCCCTCCACCTTCCCGGCCCTGCTCAAACCCAACTTCGGCGACAGCAGCCAGGGCATCACGCAGCACGCCGTCGTCCATTTCCCCGAACAGCTCATCTCCTACCTGCGCAACCTGCAGGAGGAACTGCCCGGCCGCCCGATCCTGTTCCAGGAGTTCCTCTCCGGCAAGGAATACAGCATCGGCATCATCGGCAACCCGGGCCTCGCGCTGCGTTTCCTGCCCGCCCTCGAAGTCGATTACAGCGGCCTGCCCGCCGAGTTGCCTCCGATCCTCGGCTACGAATCCAAATGGGACCCCACCTCGCCCTACTGGAGCGCGATCAGGTATCACGAGGCGCGGCTCCCCGAGGAGGAACTGCGCAAGCTCCAGGATTACTCAAGCCTGCTGTTCGAACGGCTCGGCTGCCGTGATTACGCCCGCTTCGACTGGCGCGCCGACGCCAATGGCGAAATCAAGCTGCTCGAGGTCAACCCCAATCCCGGCTGGTGCTGGGACGGCAAGATGAACATCATGACCGGCTTCATGGGCCTGCGCTACTGCGACTTCCTGCGCATGATTCTGGAAGCCGCGCAGGAGCGCGTCGGCGCGACCGTCGCCAACGGCCAGTTGACCCCGGCGGGTGTCTAGGGCCGCCAGTGCGGGCCCGGC
>MVZB01000400.1 GCA_002068205.1 candidate division BRC1 bacterium ADurb.BinA292 | reverse complement strand
TGGATGCTCGACACGCATCATGGGGCCGACTACTTCCGCCGCTGGCACAGCAACAAGCAGAACTCCGGCGGCCTGATGGTGCACAAGGCGACGCACCATTTCGACTTGGTCAACTGGTGGCTCTCGTCGGTGCCGGTCTCGGTGTTCGCCACCGGCAAGCGGCAGTTCTACACGCCCGAGACGGCGCGGCGGATGGGCCTGCGCAGCCATCATGAGCGCTGCCGCACCTGCCCGGAGAAGGATGCCTGCGGCTTCTACTTCGATCTGGGCCAGCATCCGCTGATCCGCGCGCTCTACCTCGATTGCGAGGAGTTCGACGGCTATTTTCGCGATCGCTGCGTCTTCCGCCCCGAGATTTCGATCGAGGACACGATGCACGTGCAGGTGCGCTACGCCAACGACGCGACGATGAGCTACTCGCTGGTGGCCCACGCGGCGTGGGAGGGCTACACGCTGGCGTTCAACGGCACACAGGGCCGGCTGGAGCACAAGTGCGAGGAGAGCATCTACGTCAGCGGCGACGGGACGGTGCCGGGCGCGCTCGTTGGCGACGGGACATACATCCGGATCTTTCCACTGCGCAAGCCGGCGTATGAAGTGCCGATCTGGCAGTCCGAGGGGGGGCACGGCGGCGGCGACAAACCGCTGCTGGAGGATCTGTTCCTGCCGGCCCGGCCGGCCGACCCGTATCTGCGCGCCGCCGATCATCGTTCGGGCGCCTATTCGATTCTGACGGGGGTCGCGGCCAACCGGTCGATGGAGACTGGCGCGCCGGTGGAGATTGCGTCGCTCGTCCGCGGGTTGCAGTCGCCCGATTTTCCGCCGATGCCCGATCGCCGGAAGGAACTGGCGATGCCGTGAGACCACGGAAGATGGAGCGCCGTTGCGCGTCGCCCCACCAGGGCGGCGATCGCGGTGATAACCCGTTGACTCAGCGGCCGACGTTGCTATGATCTAGGTTTCGCCCCCCCGTGCCGGGATGGCGGAATTGGCAGACGCGCAGGACTAAGGATCCTGTGGGGCAACCCGTGGGGGTTCAAGTCCCCCTCCCGGCACCATCCTCAATAAAATCAGTCACGCGAGAGAATAGAGAATCGAGAGAGGCCCCGGCGGGGCCTTTTTTCGCGGGTCCCCGTGCGGGCGAGGCGCTTCAATCCGCCTCGCGGCAGATGATCAGCGCCCCCAGGACGCCGGGCACCCAGCCGACGACCGTCAGCAGGCAGACAATCAGAAACGACCCGCACCCCTTGTCGATGACCGCCAGCGGGGGGAAGATCACGCACAACAGGACGCGAAAACAGCTCATCGCGGGGCCTCGCTCGCTTCGCCGATGGGTCCGCGCTCCGTCGCGCCGCGGCCGTCGGGCGCGTGGCGCAAAATCAGGTATTGCTCGACCACCCGGCCGCCGATCAGATGCTCCTGAATGATCCGCTCGAGGACCTCGGGCGTGCAGGAATGATACCAGGCCCCTTCGGGATAAACGAGCGCGATGGGGCCGCCCTGGCAGATGCGCAGGCAGTTGACCTTCGAGCGGTAAATGCCCCCCGCGCCCTCAAGGCCGAGTTCCGCCAGCCGGCGTTTCAGGAACTCCCAGCTGCGCAGCCCCGCCTCCTTGTCGCAGCACTTCGGTTTGGTCTGGTCGCAGCAGAGGAAGATATGACGCCGCAGGCGGTCGGCGCCGAGCGTCTGGGCGATCTTGCGGAGGGTCTGCGGGTCGGCGCCGGGTTGCATGGTCGCTAGTTAAGCATGAAAGCGGCGCGAAGGGAAGCCGGGCGGGGGCGCGGGGTGCCCGCTGGCGGAGATTGGTGTGGGTTGTCGGGTGCGCGGCGCCGGTGATTTTTGCGTGACACGGACCGAAGAACGGAGGCACGATGGCGCCATTGCAGTTTTGTTGATGCCGGATGCCCGCCGGGATGGGCAAGCCGGTTCGCGTTCCACGTTCAGGTTGCCGCCGGAGGTCCTGCCGATGCTGATCGAGCACGATCTGATGCCGGAATTGACCGCGCCCCAACTGGCCGGGCTGCGGAACGATCTGGCCTGCCTGGGATCCCTCCCCCCATCGACCCAGTGGGAATTGCTGGCGTTGATTGAACGGCTCCAGGAGAGCCGCCTGCAGGCGGTCGACGCCTTGCGGGTGGCGCGCGAGACGGTCGGTCAGGCCCTCG
>MVZB01000399.1 GCA_002068205.1 candidate division BRC1 bacterium ADurb.BinA292 | reverse complement strand
GCCCATTCGGCGGGCGAACGCTCCCCGCCCGACCGCCCCAGATCCGCCAGGTCGCCGATCAGCGAACCCAGATACACGAACAGAATGCAGCGCGGGATGATCCCGGCCAACGTGCCCACGGCGAAATCGCGCAGCCGGATGTCGGTCAGCCCATACACATAATTGGAAAGCTTGAACGGAAACATCGGCATCACGCGCGTCAGCGCCACCGTTCTCCACCCCTCGTGCGTCAGCACCCGGCTGGTGAGGTCGAACAGCCGGCGGCGGCGCAGGCGCGCGCGCAGCGAATCGCTGAAAAAAAAGCGCGCAATCACGAACGCGAGACACGAGCCGAGCGTTTCGGCGGCGATCACGTAGACCGACGCGAGCCAGACCGGAAAAAGAATCCCGCCCCCCAGCTCAAACCAGGAATTGGGGATCATCAGCGGCACGACCAGCAGCACGCACCCGAAATACGCGGCGTGGCCGGCGGTCCCCAGGTCGCGGATCGTTTCGAGCGCCCGGCGGATCCGGCCCTGCCCGTCGCCCACCGTCAGCAGCGCGACGACCAGCCCCACGACCGCCATGGCGATGGCGATCCGGACGACAAGCAGGCGTGTGGAATGGTCGGAGCCCATGGATGATCCTGCCACGACCCGACGCCGGAGCACAAAGCGTACCGCCGCCGCGCCAAGCCGGCCTTTACCTTTCCCCCCCGACGCCCTATAATCCCGTCCGATTCCGTGCGGATGGAAGCCAACTCCTGGATTGGGAAGAACATCATGACGCCTCCTCGCTTCAACCGTTTCGCCCGCTGGCTGGCCTTCGGCCTGGCGGCCCTCTGCCTGCCTGCCTGTTCCCCCCCGACCGATGAGGAGGAATCCGACGAGGTCGAATGGCCGGCGGATCTGCCGGTCGCCGCCGAGGTGCTGCGCACCAAGGACCGCAAGGAGGATGGCTTGACCGACGTCGCCGTCTGGCGCAATCCCCAGGGCGAACCGCTCCTGTTCATGAGCGCCAGCAGCGAGGACTACATCGCCGTCGCCAATCCGTTCACGGGTGAGTTCATCAAGAAAATCGGCAAGGAAGGCGAGAAACTGGGCCGGTTCGACCGCCCCTACGCCGTCGCCCCGGCCGGCAACTACCTGTTCGTCGCCGAACGCTACAACCAGCGCGTACAGGTCCTCGAACTGCCCTCCTACAAACCGGTCTTTGAATTCGGCAAGGGCGACCTCGACAAACCCTACGGACTCGAGGTAATCGAGGGCGCCGATGGCTTCGAAGTCTTCGTCGCCGACAACTACAGCCTGCCCGACGATCCCAACTTCGACCGGCGCATCCTCCAGCAGCGAATTAAGCACTACCGCGTCGACCCGCAGGCCGACCCGCCCTCGGCCCAGCTGATCCGCGCCTTCGGCGAGGTGGACAACGAGGACGGCCAGCTCGAAGACATCCAGTTCATCACCGCCGACGCCACCCGCAACCGCCTCTACATCTGCGACAAGGAAGCGAAGGACGTCAAGGTCTACGACCTGGAGGGCAACTTCACCGGGTTGACCTTCGGCCACGACGTGATCGAACGGCGCCCCGGCGGCGTCGAGATCATCGAGGATGAGAGCGCGCCCGAGGGCGGCTACCTGCTGCTCGTCGACGCCACGCGCGACCACACCCTGATCCACGTCTATTCGCGCGAGGCCACGCAGTATCTCGGCCGCTTCACGGGCAGTCCGCAGATCGAGCGCTCCGAGGGGATCGCCGTGCTGCCGACCGACCAGCCGCCGTTCACCGGCGCCGCCTTGTACCTCATTCACAAAGAACGGCGCGTCCACGCCTACTCCTGGGCCGAGGCGCTCGACGCCCTGCGCCGGGCCCCGAACCCCAAGGGGACCGATGATTCGGACGACGACGATGACGACCAGGAGGGAGACGACGCGGGCCCGGCGGCTGAGACCGTCCCCGCGGCCGAGGATGCCCCGACGACCTCCTGACCCGCCGCGCGGCCGGCTCTGCTGGAGCCGCGGTTACTTCGTCTCGTGCCCGCCCCCGCGCATTATCTTGAACGCGTGCAGCAGATAGGGAAACAGCGCGTCGAGCGATTCCCGCACGCCGCCGCTCGAGCCCGGCAGATTGACGATCAGCGTCCCCCCGCGCAGTCCCGCCCGGCCCCGCGACAGCATCGCGTACGGCGTC
>MVZB01000398.1 GCA_002068205.1 candidate division BRC1 bacterium ADurb.BinA292 | reverse complement strand
GAACTCGTTGAGCGCGGCGGGGGGTTCGACGGTGTTGATCGGCAGGCGCGCGAAGAAGACGAAGGCGCCGGCGAGGGGCAGATTGGATTCGCGGTCGATCACGCGCCCCTGAATCACGCCGGCGTCGGGATTGGGATCGGGACGCAGCGCGAAGTTGACGCGGGTGCTCTGGCCGGATTGGACCTCGGCGCGCGCCGTCGCCGGCAGATAACCGCGGGCCCGTGCGATGAGGCGATAGCGTCCCGGACGCAGGTCGTCGATCTGATAGCGGCCGGTGTTGTCGGTGCGGACCGAGGGGAGGTGGTCGGCCAGATCGTCATGGGGCGCCACCGAGCCGTCGGGCGCATCGGGGACGACCGGCGCGAAGAAGATCAGCGCCCCGGCGATCGGCTGGCTGGTGAGGCCATCGAGGACGAGGCCGGTGATCGAGCCGGGTTCGACCGGCACGAAGGGAACGAGTGAGAAATTGACCTCGGTGGTTTCGCCGGAGCGGACTTCGGCCATGCGGCGCGCGGGCTCGTAGCCGCGGGCGCGGACGACGAGGAGGTACTGGCCCGGCCGCAGCGGCGGGGTTTCGTAGTTGCCGTTTTCATCGGTGACGACGTGCGGACGCGATTCGTCGGTCGCGTCGAGCATCATGGTCTTGTCGACTTCATCCTGGCGCGCGAAGAACACGCGCGCGCCGACGACGGGCTCGCTGGTCGCCGCGTCGGTCACCTGGCCGGCCAGGAAGCCGGCTTCGGCCGGGACGATGGGGCGCAGGGCGAAGGGGACGCGCGTCGTCTCGCCCGGCTTGACCTCGGCCTTGTTCCACTGGGAATAGAAGCCTTCGGCGACGACCTGCAGGCCATAGAGCCCGGGGCGCAGGTCGGGGATTTCGTAGACGCCGTCGGGACCGGTCTCGACGAAGGGGCCATCGGGCGACGCGTCGTGCGACTTGTCATCGTCGTCGTCGTCGTGCTCGATCAGACGATAGTAGACGCGGGCGTGTTCGATGGGGGCTTCGTTCGCGCCGTTGATGACGCGGCCGGCGATGGCGCCCAGCCGCGAACCGGAGAGCGGGACGAGTTCGAACTCGAGGAGGGTCTGCCGGCCGGCTTCGATCCGGGCGATCTGCTGCTGATGCTCGTAGCCCTGCTTGTCGACTTGGACGCGCCGCTCGCCCGCTGCGAGCGAATCAAAGGCCAGCTCGCCGTTTTCGTCGGTCAGCAGGGGGGCAAAGGTGAAAATGCCTTCGATCGTGACGATGGCCTCGGCGACGGGCAGGCCGGTGTCGGCGTCGGCGACACGGACAAGGAGGCTGCCGGTACCGGGCTCCTGCCGGGGGGTCAGATCGAAGTTGAGGACCGACAACAGGCCGGCGTGGACCTCGACCGTTTTTTTGGCGCGCTCGTAATCGGGATGGACGGCGTGGACCTCGTACCTGCCCGCCGGCAGGCCGGGGATCGAGTAGCGGCCATGTTCATCGGTGGAATCCCCGATGACGTCGTGGGGGCCGTCCTTAAGGGGATCGCGGACGAAAACGAAGGCGTCGGGGACGGGTTCGCCCGTTTCGTTGTCGATCACCGCGCCGGCGATTTCGCCGACGTCGTCCATGTTCGGCTGGAGAGCGAAATCGAGTTCGAGTCGCTTGTCGGGTTGCAGGACCACTTCGGCGCGCTGCGGGGCATAGCCGGGCTTGCCGACTTCGATCACCCAGGGGCCGGGTTCCAGATGCTTGAATTCGTATTTTCCCTTGCCATCGGTCTTGCGCTGGAGACTGGAATTGCTCTTATCGCGAACGGCGAAGACGTTCGCCCCCTCGATCGGTTTGCCGGTGACGGCGTCGGTGACATGGCCGCGGATCTCGGCCCGGTCGTCGTCGTGGGCGGAAAGGTCCGGGCCCGGCGTGAAGCCGAGCGCGAGCGCGAGCAGCATCGAGGTGATCCAACCACGGGTCAAGCCGCGGCGGATGGCATGGCGCAAAGCGTTGCAGCGCATCTGACATCTCTCCTAACTGCGTTCAGCCGATGGGTCGGAAGGGGTCGGGGATTGATGGCGCAAGGCAGCCGCGCCCGCCCCGGTCGGATTGTGCCCGGCGCCGGGAGCGCGGCGCCGCGGCGCCGTGGATTGAGCCTGCCAAGGCCTCTGAGGACGAGAGACACGCGGCGCGGAGGCTTTATTTCATTGGCGGGGGG
>MVZB01000397.1 GCA_002068205.1 candidate division BRC1 bacterium ADurb.BinA292 | reverse complement strand
ACTGTGCCTGCGCCGGCCGCCGGTGACGCGCGCGCAGCTCCGGCGAACCCTGGAGGACAAGGCGTTCGACATCGACGAGGCGCGGGCGGCACTGGGGGGGTGGCAGCCGCGGCCGTTCGGCGAAGGGATCCGGCTGAAGCTGGCGGGTAAGGCGTAGGCGGCGGCTTACGAGGACGAGGACGAGGGACGGATTCCTGGGTGGAGGGGGGTCAGAGGGCGGAGTCGAGCGCCTGGTTGATCTTGTGGATCAGCTCGTCGAAATCGAACGGCTTGATGATGTAGAAGTCGGTTCCGGAGGAGAGGGCCTGGGCGATTTTGGATTTTTCCGAGACGCCGGTCAGCATGATGACCGGGATGGTGCTGGTGGCGTCGTGGGACTTCAGTTCGCGCAGGACGTCAAAGCCCGACATGCCGGGCATCATCACGTCCAGGAGGATCAGGTCGGGTGGATTTTCCTGGGCGAGGGGCAACGCTTCCTGACCGCTGTTGGCGGTCTCCACCTCGAAGCCTTCGCTCTGCAGCGCGGTTTTCACGATCAGCAGGACATCGGTTTCGTCATCAACGGCCAGAATGCGCTTGGGCATCGTGCTCCAGCTTTCGACGGGATGCAGCGGTTGCCGGTCCAGGGAACAGGCGTTCCCCTCGATTATGGTTTCCGGCGCATGGATGTCAAGGCGGGCGGAGGGCGTTGACGGGGCTTGGCCGACAGAAAGGCGAGGATGGGGTCAAGGACGAGGGACGGATTTGATGAGGAAGGATGGGGCGGCGGATTGGGGCGGCAAGTTGAGACTTGAAGCGGTTCGGCGGTGTTGAAAGAATTGGAGTCCGATTGCGCGGCGGGCGAGGCGATCGGCCCGCCGTGCGTCAAGCCCATGCCGCCGTAGAGCCTGTCAAGTTGTCCGATTGGCGCACGCTATCCCTGAACCTGCCCGAGACGGCCGATGACGAACTGGCGGCCTACCTGACGCACGCGGCCGTCGAGGCCGGGGCGCTGGGCGGGCAGCTCGAGGAGGGGCGGCTGACGCTCTACCTGCCGCGCGATGCGGACGAGGCACTGGCCCGGGCGGTCCGCCAGAGCCTTGGGGAATCGGCCCGGACGCTGGGGTTTGCGTCGAACGCGCTGCGTGTGGCGGATCGGCGGCTGGCGGACGCGCCGTGGGCGACGGCCTGGAAGGACCGGTTCAAGTCGTTTGCGGTGGGCCGGCGATTGCTGATCCGGCCGGAATGGGAGCGCGGTCCGGCGTCGACGGCGTCGGCGGGGGAGGATTGGGCGGGACGGGTGACGATCTGGCTGACGCCGGGGCAGGGGTTTGGGACGGGTCACCATGAGACGACCCGACTGGCCCTGGAATGGCTTGAGGAGGAACTGGCGCCGGGGATGACGGTGCTGGATTTCGGCTCGGGCAGCGCGATCCTGACGATCGCGGCGCGGCAGCTGGGGGCCGCGCGCGTCGTGGCGATTGAATGTGACCGCGATGCGAATCAGAATGCACGTGAGAACCTGGCGCTGAACGGCTTGAGCACGGCCGGGGGCGTGGAACTGATCGAGGCGGATACGCCCGAGCGAGCGGCGGGCCGCTTTGATCTGATTGTGTGCAACATGCTGCCGCGCCATGCGCTGGCGCATTTCGGGGCGTTGGCGGCGCGGCTGGCGGGTCCGCGATCGCGACTGATCTACGGAGGGTATCTTGCCGATGAGAAGGGAGAACCGGCCCAGGCGCTGATCGAGGCGGGGCTGACCCCGTTGTGCTTTCGCGCGGACGGCGAATGGGGCGCCTGTCTGGCCGGTCCATCAGCCGAAACCGAGTCATAGCAGCGGCCGAGCCGACAGGCGGCCGCGGGCCGGGCGGCATGCGGGCCGCGGCGTCGGTCCGACCGATCCAGCATGAATCAACAGCATTGAAGAGACGGCATGCAACAGAACTACTACGAAATTCTTGAGATCCCGACCGACGCCAGCGAACGCGAGATCAAGCGCGCCTATCACCGGCTGGCGCGCGACCTGCACCCGGACAAGGCGTCCAATCCGGAGGAAGCAAAGCGTTTCGAAGAGCGGTTTGCCTCGGTGTCGGCGGCGTATAACGTGCTGAAGGATGCGGGCAAGCGGGCGGAGTATGATCGGCAGCATAAGACCGACCGGGGGGCCGGGGGGCCGAGCGCGGCGCCGCGCGTCAACCCGACGGCG
>MVZB01000396.1 GCA_002068205.1 candidate division BRC1 bacterium ADurb.BinA292 | reverse complement strand
CCACCCGCCGGCTGCGCCGGCCCGGCGTCGGATGCGGCTCGTCCCCCGCGTCATCCGGCCCGATCTCCATCGGCGACTCCTCGCGCCCAATCCCCTCCGCCTCGGATCGGCCCGCCATCCCCTCCAGCGTCTCCTGATCGTGGAAGCTCACCAGGTCCTGGTCCTGCTGCTCAAGCGCCTCATCTTCCTCGCCTTCCTCGGCGATCACGTCCAGGCCGCGCCGCACGCGCACCCCCTCCAGGTTCGAGTAACGCTCGGCGATATCATACGTTTCGCGTTCGCCTTCGCGCTCCTCGCGGCCCTCGCGCGACTCCTCCAGCTCGCCCTCGCGCCGGCGTCCGCGCCCGCCGCGCCGCCCGCGCCGCCGGCGCCGTGCTTCGCGGTCCCCCTTGTCATCATCCCCCTCCCCCTTCTCCTCGCGCCGCTCTTCGCGTTTCTCCTCGCGCTTCTCCTCGCGGCGTTCCTCCCGCCGTTCCTCGCCGCGGCCCGACTCGCGCCGGATGTCCTGGCAGATGTGGAACAGCGCTTCGAGCGCCAGCTCATAGCCCCCCTGGCCCAGCCCCGTGATCTGGCCCAGGCAGGCGCCCGCCGTGATCGACCGGCTGCGGAACTCCTCGCGGGCGTGGATGTTGGAGATATGCACTTCGATCACCGGCAGGCCGATCCCCGCGATCGCGTCGCGCAGCGCCACCGACGTGTGGCTGTAACCCCCCGGGTTGATGATCACGCCGTCGCAGCGGTTGCGCGCCCGGTGCAGCGCGTCGATCAACTGCCCTTCCTGATTGCTCTGGTAAAATTCCACGTCGATCGACAGACCGCGCGCCTGCCGGCGCAACCGGTTCTCCAGATCCTGCAGCGTCTGATGACCGTAGATTTCGGGCTCGCGGTGGCCGAGCAGGTTCAGATTCGGGCCGTTCAGCACGAGAATGCGCATGATGCAAGGTTCGCTTTCCAGCGGAGAATCGTAGCAGGGACTCGGGCCCCGGCGGGGCGCCGTCGCGCGCGCAGGGGGGTCTCCCGGCCTGCCGCCGCCCAAGGCTTTGGGTCCATCCTAGGCAATCCCGCGGCAAAAATCATCCAGCAAATGCCCCCCACGCATTCGTCCCTCGTCTCTCGTCCCTCAGCCTGGGTTCTCACCCCCAAAGGCTCCCCAGCCGAATCCGTCCCTCGTCCTCGTCCTCGCGATGGCTCCCGGGACGGATAGCGATATCGATACCGATCCCGATTCTGAACCTGCCTGTTCTGCCTTGCGCCCCGCCGCGTCAGGTTTTCGGGGTCAGTTTTCGTTGACCGGCTCACCTTCCGCGGTCGGCTCCGCGGCGGCCGGCGCCGGCACGAACTCGCCCGTCGTCTCGTCCAGCATCTCGATTTTGGCCGTCTTGCGCAGCTCAAGCGCCGTCAAGGGGACGTTGATCATGATGTTCTGCTGCAGTTGATGTCGCGCCAGCGCATCGCGATGTTCCTCGAACGAGGCGGGCGCCGCCTCGCGGTGCTCCTCGAGCTGGATGATGTGGAAGCCGTATTCCGACTCCAGCACCTCGGACAGTTCGCCCGGCTTGAGCGCCCACGCGGCGTCGTCCAGCGGCGGCGGCAACTCGCCGCGCGCGTGGAACGGGAATTCTCCGCCTTCGCCCGCCGCCGGCATCGGCGTCGACAGCTCGTCGAAGACCTTAACGAAGTCCTCCCCCGCCTTCAGCCGTTTGAACGCCTCATCCGCCCGCTGGCGGGCCGTCTGCTTGCGTTCCTCGGTCGGCGTCGTGCCGTCATCCGTGAAGGCCACGAAGATCTGGCGCGTCTGGATCTGTTCGGGCCGGTTCAATTGGTCCGCCACCTGGTCGAACAACTGGCGCAACTCCTCCTCGCTGGGATCCTGATCGCCCATATGCTCCTCGACCAGCGCCTGCACCGCCAGGTCCTGGCGGAGCTCCTGGCGCAGATCCTCGCGGGTCTTCCCGGCCTGCTCCAGCATGTCATCGATCTGCATGCCCGACGCCGCCACTTCCTGCTCGAACTGGCTCAGCCGCGCATCCACTTCCGCATCCGGAATCGTCGGCGACTTCTGCTCCAGCGCCTGCGTGAACAGGGCCTGGCCGATCAGGCGCTCGCGCGCCTGACGCTCCAGCTCGGCCTGCGCCTCCTCCATCGTCGGCGGCTCCTGCTGCGCCATCGGCGGGCTGGGCTGCGCGCGC
>MVZB01000395.1 GCA_002068205.1 candidate division BRC1 bacterium ADurb.BinA292 | reverse complement strand
GGCGGCGCCGCCGTTGCGGCGGCGGGAGCGGAGCTGGACGGAACTTGCGTGTCGGCGGTGTCCAGGCCGCTCAGATCGATGACCGGTTCGGCGGTCTGGCGGTCGGGGTAGAGTCGATCGAGCAGCGACGGGGAGGACGACCCCTTGTCGGATTGAGCGGCCGGCAGAGATGGAAAGACGAGAGCAAGAACGGCGGCGAAAGAGAAAACGGCAAGACGATCACGCACGGAGGGGGCATCCTTCTGACCTTTGGCGGGACAACGCCATCTGCTGAGATTATCGGCAGCCGCGCCGGGAAGGGCAAGCGGCCGGTTGAGCCTTCGCCCTCACGCTGAAGCAATGATGTAGACTCCATGCTCTGTCTGTCCCTCGTGTCCTTTACGTCCCGTTTGTCCCTTCCGTCCCTTCCGAAATCCAGATTTCCACCCAGGTGGCGGTTCGGCCGATCCAATTAAGACTCGCTGGACCGGAAAAGAGGCTTGCAACTGACACCGACCCTCTGCTAAAAGTCTAGCCGACATCGAGAGCGCGTTGCTCGCGGATGCGGACGCCAGGGGCGAGGCTGGATTCCAACCCCAGCACTCGTCGGCGTTCGAGGAAGATGGTGAGAATCCATCACGGGCACGCCGCTGTGACCGGGGACGACCGCCGCCCGATCAGCCACTGATTCTTCCACCGAAGAATTGGGAAGGCGCGGCCAGTAGGACGATCCGGGAGTCAGAAGACCCATCCGCGAGTACCATCGCACCTCTTCTTCGTGACTTGGGAAGGTGGAGCGTCAAACCAGACGGCCTCGGGCGACCGGGGCTGTTCGCGGCCCGCTTCCCCGGCGGGCTTTTTCACATCCGCCGGGGTCCTCGCCGCCCATCTCATCCGGATCTTCCCCGCGCCCCGCGCGGGGCGGGTGTCTCCGCTGGTCTGATCCCTCACCCCAAGCCTCCGCCGGCGGGGCGGGCATTTGTCCGCGCCGTCGGCCCAGGCCGCGAATCCCCGCGCGCTATCTCGATCAGACCAGGTCCGCGCGGCTCCCTTGGACCCGCGGGCCGGCGCTCGCGCCCGCCGGGCGCGGCGCTCGCCGACACCTGACCGGAGCCCTGACCATGTCTCAGCTTCTCCGCATCCGATCCGTCACGGCGCTGATCCTCTTCGCCGTCTGCACGTTCACCGCGCGCGGCGAGTGGTCGCGTCCGCACGCCGGCGCGGGCAACAACCCGCTCCAGCCGATCCCCGCCCAGCTGATCAATGTGAATACCGCCCCGCTGTGGGGGGCCGTTTCGCTCAATCTGCCGGGCGGCGCGACGCCGACCATCCTCCCCCCCTACGTCTTCCACCCGGTCCACGACGCGGCGACGACGCGCGTCACCGTCGTGGCGCTCAATGCCGAGACCGGCGGCGTCTTCTGGGAGAGCGATCCGCTGGACGTCGACAACACGATCAATTACCTCTCGGCGACGTCGACGGCCGTCGACCCGGAAACACGCGCCCTCTACTTCGCCTCCGGCAATACGGTCTACCGGCTCGACGCCGACACGGGGAGCATCGTCTGGGCCACGGAACTGACCGCGGCGAACACGACGCCGGGGCTCAGCAGCTACGAAATCATCAACAGCTCGCCGCAACTGGGCAACGGGATGGTCTTCATCGAAACGTTCGGCGGCTTCGTCATCGCCAACAAGCAGCTTGTCGCGCTCGATCAAACCGACGGCTCGATCGAGTGGTTCGTCAACGACGTCGGGCCGGGGACGTCGACGCCGGCCTACGTCGAGTCGGGCGCGGATAAGCGCGTCTATTCGGTGGGCGACCTGGTGGTGCGCTGCTACGACGCCGACGACGGCTCGCTGATCTGGGACAGCCTGAGCGCGTCGCCGTCGTGGGCTACGTCGTATTCGATCTCGTGCAGCCCGGTGGTTGAAGCGGGCCGGCTGTTCGTCGGCAGCCTCGATTTCTTCAACGACGAGACGGCGCTCTACTGCGCCGACGCGGACACCGGCGCGCTCCTGTGGCAGGAAACGGCGCCGACGACCGATTGCCCCCCGCTGGTGATCGGCGACCGCGTCTTCGTCTACGGCGGCCTGACCAAGGGCACCCTCGCGTCGTTCGCGGTCGCGGATGGGACTCCCGGCTTCAGCAAGGAGATTTTCACCGGCTACGTCTTCCGCGACTATCCGGCGGCCGCCGAGGATGCCATCTATCTGTGCGGCGGGGG
>MVZB01000394.1 GCA_002068205.1 candidate division BRC1 bacterium ADurb.BinA292 | reverse complement strand
GGGGCGTGGCCTTGCCCGATTACAGCCAGCGGCTTCCCGAGCCGATGCGCGTCTCCTCGGGTCATGCCAACTCCCACCCCTTCATCACGCACGAATTCATCGCGGCATTGCTTGAGGATCGGGAACCCGAGATCGACCTGCATCGGTCCCTGGCGATGACTGTTCCGGGCATCGTGGCCAACGCCTCCTCCCGGCGCAACGGCGAACGGATGACGATTCCCGACTACGGCGGCGGGTCGGTTTGAGCGCCGCGAACGCACCCATCCGGTTCGGGACGGCCCGCGACGCTTCGGGCCGGCGGACGCGGCGCCGCGGGCGTCTCGATAGCGACGGCCCATTTCCCTGGTTGAGGCTGGAATGAATCGCAACGGTAAACTGCGGATCGGCGCCGACGTCGGCGGAACCTTTACCGACATCGTCCTGATGGATGGCGACGGCGCCGTCTGGACGCGCAAGGTCCCCTCCACGCCGCCCAATTACG
This sequence comes from candidate division BRC1 bacterium ADurb.BinA292, assembly GCA_002068205.1. Taxonomy (GTDB): domain Bacteria; phylum Sumerlaeota; class Sumerlaeia; order MVZB01; family MVZB01; genus MVZB01. Next base: position 1,739 of record MVZB01000394.1, on the reverse strand, counting down.
AACAGGGCGTGCTGGACGGCATCGCGGCGCTGCTGAAAACCGTGTCCAACGCGGGCGGCGAGCGCGTCGGCGAAGTCGCCCATGGCACGACGGTCGCCACCAATGCGATTCTGGAGCGGCGCGGCGCCCGCACGGCGCTGGTCACGACCGAAGGCTTTCGCGACGTCTTCGAGATCCGGCGCCTGCGCGTCCCGCAGCTTTTCAACCTGTTCTTCGAAAAACCGCCGACGCTGATCGAACGCTTCCTGCGCTTCGAGGTGGCCGAGCGCGTCGCCGCCACGGGCGAAATCCTCAAGCCCCTCGACGAGGACTCCCTCGGCCTGCTGGTCGATCAGCTCCGCCGGCATCAGGTGGCGTCGGTGGCCGTCTGCCTGCTCCATTCCTACGCCTTCCCCGAACATGAACTGCGCGTCGGCGACTATCTGCGCCGGCATCTGCCGGGCGTGGACGTTTCGCTTTCGGTGCACGTCCTGCGCGAGCGCAAGGAATACGAACGGACGGCGACAACGGCGGTCAATGCCTACGTCCTGCCGGTGATGCGGGGCTACCTGTCGGCGCTGAAGGACGGACTCGAGCGCCAGCGGATCCGGGCCACGCTGCAGATCATGCAATCGTCCGGCGGGTTGACGCCCGACGAGGATGCCGCGCGGCGTCCGGTCTACATCCTGGAGTCGGGCCCGGCGGCGGGGGTCTTGGCCGCGCGCTTCATCGCGCGTCATCTGGGCCTGCCGCGCGTGATCACGTTCGACATGGGCGGGACGACGGCCAAGGCCTCAATGATCGAGCACGGCGGCATCTCCTACAGCCCCGAGTATGAGGTCGGCTCCAGCCTGTCGTGCAGCAGCCGGCTGGTCGGCGGCGCGGGCGAACTGATCCGCGTGCCGACGATCGACATCGCCGAAGTGGGCGCCGGCGGCGGCAGCATCGCCTATCTGGACCGCGCCGGCGGCCTGCACGTCGGCCCGCGCAGCGCCGGCGCCCTGCCGGGGCCCGTCTGCTACCGGCGCGGCGGCACCGCGCCGACGCTGACCGACGCCAACGCCGTGCTGGGCTACATCCGGCCCGGCCGGCTGGCCGAGGGCGACGTCGACGTGGACGTCGAAGCGGCGCGCCGCGCGATCCACGACCAGATTGCCCGCCCCCTCGGGCTCGACCTGTTCGAGGCGGCGGAGGGGATCCACCGCATCGCCAATGCCGTCACGATGCGGGCGCTGCGCGAGGTCTCGACCCAGCGCGGCCGCGATCCCCGCCAGTATGTGCTGATCGCCTTCGGCGGCTCGGGGCCGATCCAGGCCGCCGGCCTGGCGCGCGAATTGCAGGTGCTCAAGGTGATCATTCCCCCGCTGCCGGGGCTGTTCAGCGCCGCCGGCCTCCTGTTCTCCGATGTCGAACACCACGATATCAGGAGCTGCCTGCTCTCGGGCGACTCGCTCCGCGCCGATGCGATCGAGCCGATTCGCCGCGAGATGCAGCGCGCGATGCGCGAACGCTTTCAACGCGAGGGATACGCGCCCGACCGCGTCGTGCTCTCCACCAGCGCCGATGTGCGTTACAAGGGGCAGTTCTCTGAAATCCGCGGCCCCCTGGACGACGCCGAAATCACCGCCCAGACGCTCGAACACCTGCGCGCGGCGTTCGAGGCCGAGCATCATCAGCTTTACGGCCACAGCGCCGCCGCCGAGAGTCCGATCGAAGTCGTATCGGTCCGTCTGATCGGCTCGGTCCCCGCCGAGACGGGG
>MVZB01000393.1 GCA_002068205.1 candidate division BRC1 bacterium ADurb.BinA292 | reverse complement strand
CCCAGACCCTCGTGATGCAGCTGGGCGACGATCACGGTGCGCTCGCCGCTCGGTTCCAGCCCGGTCAGTTGGAACTCGCCGCGCTGCGTCAGACCGAACGAGCTGTTGCGGATGATCTCGGCCTGGTACAGCGGGTCCGAACCGACCGGCGGAACGTGGATCGGCGGCAGATCCGTCTGTCCCGGAATCTCCAGGGTCGGAGCGCCCAGGCTGATCAGCCGCGTCTGAAACGTCCAGCACCCCGGCAGGTAGCCGCCGCTCTCCGGGATGTGGATCATCACGTGTTCCGGGGCGAGGCGCAGGTGCGGCGAGCCCGTCCGCCGCTGAAACTCCAGGGTTGACCGGACGATCTGCCCCACGAGCGACCATTTGAGCCGGAAGATCTCCAGCGCATCCAGCCCCGAGCCGTCGCCCGAGAACAACAGCCGACGGTTGAATCGCTCGCCGACCGGCGCCCGCGCCAGCCGTAGCCGCTGGCCCGCCGCCGCGACCGGCCCCTGATAGCGCGCGACGAACTCCTTCTCCTCAATGCCCCCCAGCAGGTCGCTGAACTCGTCGCAGTGAAACGTATTGAGCTGCATCACCAGTGCCGGCGCTTCATCCAGGTTCCATGGGATGAACAACTCGGTCGGATCGCGCCGCAGCAGTTCTTCGCGGATCTCCGGATTGGTCAGGCCCGGAAACGCCTGGGTCAGGTCGGCCAGACGCGCCAACCCGTCCGGCGTCGTCAGATCAATCAGGCCCGCCGGATCGGCCAGCAGCTCGGCCATCTCGCGCTGGCACTGCGAAAACGGCTGCGCCGGGCCCAGCACCGGCTCGCCCGGCACAGGAACCTGGTAGAATCGCGGTTCCTGGCCCTGCAGCGCCGCCTCGGCGTCCCACAGGAACGCATAGCGTTCGCCGTGCGGCGGCAGGCCGTGCTCCACCAGCGTCGCGTCGTCGCGGCAGAGCGTCAGCCGGCCCCCCTCGCGGGAACGCGGCTGCAGCAGCGTCCGCGTGATCGGGCAGTAGACCAGCGGCGGCCAGGTGATCGGCCGCGCGGCGCTGCCGGCCAGCGCTTCGCCCGGCGTAACGAACAGGATCGGCGAAATCGCTTCCTCCGACTCGGCCAGCGCGGCGTAGTGCTGCCATTCCTTCTCCCAGCGCTCCAGCCGTTGTCCCTCCGTCAGGCTCTGGCCTTCCAGACCGGAGGGGGTGCCGCGCCGCGGCGCCAGTTTCACCGCCACGTGACTGAGCAGATTGGCTTCGCCCGCCAGAACCCGACCCAGATAGACGCGCGAACGCCCGCCGTGCGCGCTCAGCACGACGAACGGATCTTCATCGGGCCCGAGCTTGCCCGCCGCGGCCGACTCGGTCAGCACCAGTTCCAGCCGCAGTGGAAACTGGCTGCCCAGACGCAACGCCGCCGCCAGGGGCAACGCGGCCCGGCCAAACGGGGCGGCAGCGGGGGCAGCAGCTTCGCTTCGGCGGCGCGCCATGCGTCAGAAACTCCAACATCTCGATTCCGGGGTTGCTGAGCGGGGACCCTTGCGCATCGAAGGGACCACCGTGCGACGATCTCCGGCAAAGTCTGGCACGGCCGCCAACGGGACCTCCCCTCGCCGGGGCGAGGGTCGACTCCGTTGCGTTGGCTCGGGTGCAGGGCTTCGCGCGCTCCCTCGTCGACTCAGGCCCTCTATTAAGCACGACCCGGCGGGCGATGTGCAAGGGGTTTGACATCAAGGTTTTGCGGAGGCTGCGGTTCGTAATTACCGCTCCCAACCCCGCCCCTCGCCGTCGGCTGGCGGTCCAGCGGCCGAAGGACCGGCGGGAACATCCGGGGAGAAATCGACGCGATTCGAGAGCCGAAGACGAGGGACGGGAGCCGGGAGCCGAGTTCCTGAGAGGGCCCTTGGGGGCTCAGGTGTTGGTCACGCAGCGGCGGTCTGCCATGTGGAAAAAACGGGGGAGCCTTGAACAACCGATTCGAACGGCCGCTACCCTGCCGGGTCGACCAGCCGGCCAGTCCCGCAGGGACGCCGGAACCGCTCGAATCGATCAGAACGAGGGATGCATCTTCGAACGAACTACTTACCGCGGACCGGCTGACTGACGTCCCCTCATCTCCCACCGGCTCCCTCGCGCCCCATCATCTCCCAGTAGAGATCCCCGTCGCTGATGGTGCCGTTGGAGGGATCGTAGGGGGCTTCCGGGTGGGACAGCGGCGCCGCGGCCGGCGTCGCGCCATCGGCTGGCATGGCCGGCGCCCCGGCCCCGGGTTGAA
>MVZB01000392.1 GCA_002068205.1 candidate division BRC1 bacterium ADurb.BinA292 | reverse complement strand
GCTTGGCGTGGAACGCCAGCCCCGCGGCCAGGCCGGCCACCAGGCACCGCCCCGCCGTCGGACGCACGATCGCCCGCCAGGCCAGCCACATGAACAACGTCGCCAGGGGCAGGAACACGTTCTCCGTCATCAGCTTCATCGTGTAAGCCATCCCCGGCACCGTCGCGATCAGCGTCGCGACCATTAGGCTGCGTCGCCGGCTGACAAAGCCGCGCGCCAGCGCGTAACTCGGAAAAATCGTCAACCCCGCGGCCAGCGCATTGAACGACCGCGCCAGATCAAACCCCGTCTCCCACGGAAAATGCGTAATCGGCCACGCGATCAGCAGCGGATAGAGATAATTCGGCAGGCCGCTGAACGCCGCATCCCACCACGTCCCGTTGCCCTGCAGGATCGTCCGGGCGGCTTCCATGTAGAGCGCTTCATCGCTGTAGACCGTCAGCCCCTGCACCGTCTGGTTCATCAGCGTGCGGATGATCACGAACACGCCATAGAGCGCCCCCAGCCGCGCCGCAGCCTGTCCCGCCGTCAGGTCGATCCCCGATTCCACCCGGGGCAGAATCTCGAACGGGCGGGCGGAAGCTGCGGTCAACGCGGTCGTCATCGGTTCCATTCGCGGTTCAAAAGTCGCCATATGGTGCTGGCCCCTCCCCGCAAAAATCAAGGCGAAACCCCCCATCACAATCGATTTCGGTATCGCTATCGCTATCGCCATCGCTAGCGATCTTCTGCCCGCGAAGCGGACATCAAACCGATCCCTCCGCTCCAGCCCGCCCCATTTCCCCTTGAACCTGCACGCCGCTCAGGATGCAATAGACCGCCGCCGCGCATCGATTTGACGGGGGTCGTGCCGTCCCACTTGGCCATCAATCACCTGACCATCGATTCCTTCCCGCAACTCGACATGATCCGCGAGATCTTCGGGCTGGACGCCCCCCGCATCCGCCATCTGCCGTGGGGCCATGGCGCGCAGCTCCTCGTCGAGGATGGCCACGACGCGTGGATTCTCAAGCGCGTGCGCAACCCGCGCCCCGCCGACCAGCTCGAGCAAATCCTGCAAGCCGTCCGCGCGGTCGGCGCGGCGGCCGCCGGCCCGCTGATCCCCGAGCTGCGCGGCACCCGCGAAGGCCGCGTGCTCTATTCCTCGACCCAGGGGCATTTCTACCTGATGCGCAAGGTCTCGGGCCGCCGCCCCTCGTTCAAACGGTCCGGTGACACCTTGCAGGTGCTCCAGGCCCTGGCGCGGTTCCACGCCGCATCGCGCCGCGCGGCGCCCGATCTGGCCGCCGGCCTCGGCCTGGCCCCATCCGTTGATCTCCTGGCCTTCACCGAAGCCCGCGCCGCCGTCATGCGCCGCTTGAACCGTCGCGTCCGCCGCGGGCACGCGGCGTTCCTGACCCCGCTGGGCCGCTGGGCCGCCGCGCGGCACGAACCCGCCCGCCGGCTCGCCCGCCGGGCGCGCGAATTCTGTCGCCGCACCGGCCGCGTAGCGTCCGCCGAACCGGCCGGTGGCCGGCTCGCGTGCCCGATCCTGCTGGCCCACGGCGACACCCATGAGAACAATTTCCTGCTCGACGGCGACGGCGCATGGCTCCTCGATCTGGAATCCTGCACCCCGCGCCCGGTCGTCCTCGATCTGCTCGTCCCGCTCCACACATTCGCGCAGGCCAACCAGTGGCCGGCCGACACACTGCTGGATCTCGTCGCCCAATATGAAGCCATCCGCCCGCTGGAGCCGGCCGAGCGGATCCTGCTCGGCTCGCAACTCATCACCCCGCGTCTCTGGCTGCGCGCGATGCACAGCCTCGTCAAGCGCGACGGCCGCTTCAAATGGTCGACGGCCCGCGCCCTGTGGCGCGCCTCACGCGCGATGAAACCCCACCGCCGTTTCGCCCGCGCGCTCTTCGATCATTGGCCCTGACCCCCAATTTTCGTCCCTCCCCCCACCTCCTGCGCGAGCAGGACGCCGCGCATCCCCGAACAGCCCGATTGAAGCCCGCGCCCCCCGCTGCCGATAAGATTCCCCGGACGGTTATGACCGGCGTGCCTGGAGTCCCCACCGCGGGTCTCATTGAATTGACTTTCCGCGCTGTCTGCCGTCTATTGAGAGCAGTTCGCCTCGATTCCGTTGATTCCGGCGGCCCCGCGCCGCCCAAGGAGCCGCCCTCCATGTCCCCGCTGCGCCGCCTGACCCTGTTGTTGCTGACTGTTGTGGCGATTGCCTTTGTCGCGCCGACCGTCTCGGCGCAATACGAAACCGACCCCCCC
>MVZB01000391.1 GCA_002068205.1 candidate division BRC1 bacterium ADurb.BinA292 | reverse complement strand
GATGCACAACCGGCTTGAAACGCTCACCGGCTCGCTGGCGCGCCGCGTCGAGGATCTGAGCGGGGCCGATTCGGCGATCCGCGATACCGATTTCGCCTTCGAAACGGCGCGCCTGACGCAGGCGCAGATCCTGCAGGAGGCCTCGCTGTCGCTGCTCGCGCAGGCGAACATCTCGCCCCGCCGGGCGCTCGAACTGCTCCAACGCTAACCGAGCCCACAAAAAACACCCTCATTTGAACGACTCGAACGGACGATAAGACGATTAAGGGAAAAAAGGAGCGCGATCATGGCACAGAAGCTTTCCAAGGCGTATCTGTTGACCAAAGTCCTGACGGCCAGCCGGCACGAAGTGGTTGTCTACCTCTACGAAGGGGCGATCAGCTATCTGCACCGGGCGGCGCAAGCCCTGCGCGACCAGCGCCACGGCCACGCGGCGCGCCACGTCCAGCGTGCGATCAGCATCCTGATCGAGCTGTCGGGCGGCCTGGATTATTCGCGCGGCGGCCATCTGGCGCTGCGCCTGGAGGCGGTTTACAACCACCTGATCGAATCGCTGACGCTGGCCGCGGCCAACGCCGACCTGGAGGCCGTCGAGTCGTGCTCGGGCATCCTCTCGATCTTGCACGACGCCTGGCGCCAGGCCAGCCAGATGGAACACGACATGGCCGCCACGGCCGACCATGCATTGCGGATTTCCGCCTGAAACGCGCCGATCTTGCCGAGGGAGGCGCCGCATGAAGCGGCGCGGGGTGAATTGCCATGTTTGAGGATCCCGGGGCGCTGGCCCTGCAACTGGAGTCGGTCAAGCAACTCTACGGCGAACTCTTCCTCCTGCTGTCGCAGTCGATTGAGGAAGATCCGCTGACTCAGGCCACCGGCGGGGTCGATCATCTGATCGAACCGCTGATGCTGACGGTGGCGCACGAAATGAGCCTGCTGCGCGACAGCGTCGACCACCTGCGCGCGGTCGGTCGCTTGCCCCCCGACCTGAACGAGTCGATTGAGGCGTTCAACGGTCAACTGACCGAAGGCCTGCGCGACATGGCCGACCGCATCGACCAGCGCACGCGCCTGCTCGCGGCTCAGCGCGACGAGTTTCGCGAACGGCTGCGTCTGGTCCAGCGCAAACACCAGGGCGCCCGCGGCTACCGCCGCCATGCGATGCCCGGCGCCGCGCTGGATTCGGAATTCTAAATCACAGACTCCCGCGTCGCTCGGTCCCCCCTCCCTGCGCTCTCCGATCGCTCGGTTTCTTGATATCCGGGCGGGAAGGTCGCGCCGCCGATTCCATCCATGTTCCCGCCGCAATGAATCCGGCATCCCTGCGGGATGCGAACGGCGCCGAATCAATCCCGGACCCCATTTTGCGCCCCGCCTCGTTGCGGCTTTGCGATCAGTTCGCATCGCCGCGCTTTCCTTACTGCGAATGGAAGCATTCGCATTCATTTCAGATTTCGAAATGCGAGGTTCGTGCTTTCCTGCCCTGATCCCGCTTGACAAGAATAACGGATCCTCATATCCTGATTATCCCCGGGGCCCTCGCCCCGCGTTCCTTGTCCGCTAGAAAGGACCCCCGCATCATGCACGAAAAGAGCATCGAGCTGCTCAACAAGGCGGTCGCCGACGAACTGACGGCGGTCCACCAGTACATGTTCTTCCATTTCCATTGCGACGATCAGGGTCTGGAACTGCTCTCCAGCCTGTTCAAGCGCGCCGCCATCGAGGAGATGCTGCACGTTGAGAAGCTCGCCGAGCGCATCCTGTTCCTCAAGGGCGAGGTCGAAATGACCGCCGCCGCGCCCGTCCAGAAAATCCATCAGGTCGCCGAAATGCTCAAGCTGGCCGCTAGAATGGAAACCGAAAGCGCGCGCGACTACAACAAGTGGGCGAATGAATCCGCGGCCAACGCCGACGCCACCACCAAGAAGCTCTTCGAGGAACTCGTGATGGACGAGGAGCGCCACTTCGATCTGTTCGATACCGAAGCCGGCCATCTGGACGAATTCGGCGACAACTACCTGGCGCTCCAGTCGATCGAGCGGAGCAAGCGCGGCGCGACGGGCCCCCACGGGGCTTGACGCGTCCGCGCGCCGCAGGGCGGCCGACACGATCCGCGGTTGATTCGGCCGTTGTTCCTATGCATCTCCGCCACCGGCGTGGGACCGGCGCCCTCGCCGGTCCTTTCCCCCGCATCCCGCAGGGATGCCAGAAGGCCGCCTCGAAGAGTCGAAATTTGAATAACCCCGGGTGAAGCGCAGCGCAACCGGGGGAATGCCCG
>MVZB01000390.1 GCA_002068205.1 candidate division BRC1 bacterium ADurb.BinA292 | reverse complement strand
GTCCTGATAGGCGAAAACCGCCCCCGGCCGCGTCGTCACGATCCGGTGGCGCACCGGCTGCGCCCGGTCGCCCGGCGCCGTCAGCCCCGTGATGTAGCGCAGTTCCATCACCTTGTTGTACACGGCCGACAACACCGCCCCCGAACCCATCACCTTGGTCCCCGCCGTGTAATTGACCGCGATCTGGTCGGGCGCGTAGCCCTGCTCCACCAGCCGCTGGATCAGCTCGTTCGTCTTGCGGAAGATGTCGTCCAGGTCGCGCGCGTCGCTCACTTCCACGATCTCCGCGCGATCCGCCGACAGCCCCGACCGCTCGATCAACCGCCTCCCGTTCGCCCGGCTCGCGTCCGACGCGATCACCGCCAGATACTCCGGCTCCAGTTCCCGCAGATCGAGTTCCAGCACGTCCAGCACATCGCGGCCGGCTTCCGTATTCAACCCGACCGTCATGATGACCGCCTTGGCTTTGGGTGGCATGGGCAAGGGTTCCGCTTGTGCAGGGTATGAACGCGACGGCCAGATTCGCCCCGGCCGCGTTCGCTTGAATAACCGGTCACTCCGTCGGCGTCGAATCCGGCATCCGCCCCTCCGGATACACCAGGATCTGCCGCAGATCCACGCTGTCCTGGCCAAATTCGCGCAGGTCATCCTTGACGCCCAGCACGCGCAGTTCCAGGTGCAGCAGCCCGTGAGGCTCCTCCGGCGCCCGCACCGGGATCGTCAACTCAAAATCCTGACCCCGCGCCACTCCGGGCGGGATGGCCGCGGAATTCCCATCATCCCAGACGATCGCCGTCCAGTCCCCCGTGATGTTCGGCGCGCTCCAATGATACCCGATCTCATAGCGCACTTCCCCGGGCTCGGGCGTGGCGAAAAACCCGTCGTTGCGGATCCGGAACCGCAGCGGCGTCTCCTCCCCCGCCGCCAGCACCGCCGGCACGCTCGCCGAAACCACGCTGAATTGCAGATCCTTCAGCACCTTGCGGAAGTCGTTCTCCTTCAGCGTCTGCGGGTCCTCCAGGTATCGCTCATACTGCGCGCGATCGAACATCAACGGCCCATCGGCCATCGAGTAGCGCCGCAGCGAGCCGACCCGCCCCCGCGGCGGCCGGTTGAATCGCCACTCCCCCGCCGTCAGCACCCACGTGCTGTCCGCCGGCAGCCCCGTCTCCAGCGTGAGGTTCTCATCCACTTTCACCGGTTCGGCAAACCAGTCCTGCAAACTTTCGTCGATGTAGATCTCCCGCCCCGGAACGCGGAAGCTGATCTGCTCGGCGACGGCGTGCTTTTCCTTGATCCCGTCGCGCAGCACGATCAACTGATGACCGCGCGGCATCGACCGGTCCAGTTCTTCGGCCGTCTCCAGCGCCGCGCGCATCCCCGGCGTGATCAGATCGGCATGGACCGCGTAAAACCCGACATTCGCCGCGAGCAGCCAAAGCCAGACGCCCCACCAGTTCAGCCGCCACCCCCGTGGCGCCCCGACCATCACCAGCACGCCCGCCCCGGCCAGCACGCCCCACCCGCCGATCAGCAGCGGGCTCACGTCGCGCCAGCGGGCGATCAGCAGCCCGATCGACAGCGTCGGCGTATTGGACGGGTAACTCCACCCCCCCTCCAGCCGCCAGGTCGCAAACACGCCGAATGCCAGCCCCAGCGCGATGGCGATCAGCCGGCCGCTCCGGCTGATCAGGGCGGCCATCCCCGGCCGTTCCTGACTCGCCACGCGGAACAGATAATACAGCAGCACCGGCGTGAGAAACGGATAGATGTAGCGCTCGTACGCCGTCGGTTCCCGCTCGAACGTCGCCACATGCCGCGCACAGGTCAGCACGATCGCGATCCCCGCCAGCACCGCCAGCAGCCACAGCGCCCGTTCGCGCGTCGGGGCCGACCCGCCGAACACCGCGCGCGCATCCCGCCCCAGCGCCACGGCCGGCAGAATCGCCGCCCCGACCCACCACGTCCCGCCATTCATGCACAGCGCCTGCCAGAACATCGGCCAGTTCAGCCCCGACTGCCCGCTGTCGACCCCATAATGATAGAAGCCCATGAAGCTGCGCATCGAAAACGGCGTCGCCCACTGCTCCAGCCAGATCACCTCGGCCAGCCGCGGCAGCAGCGCGGCGAATAACCCCAGCGCGGCGAACCCATGCAGCCCGATCCCGCGCACCAGTTCGCGACCCGTCGTCGGCCGCGACCCCTCCTCGTCGCGCCCCGTGCGCCAGCGGATCCATTCAAACAGGATCGCCGCCCCCGCATAAATCGGCGGCAGCAGCAACGCATGCGGCTTGGCGTGGAA
>MVZB01000389.1 GCA_002068205.1 candidate division BRC1 bacterium ADurb.BinA292 | reverse complement strand
GCGCCGCCGCCGTCAGCTCGTCGGCCAGTGCCTGCATCCGGGCCAGCTCATCGGCCAGCCGGTCCGGCCGGCGCGCCCGGGCGGCCATCGCCGAGAGCGCCTCGGCCCCGGCGCGGACGGCCCCGGGGCAGATCAGCTCGCGCCGCAGCGTCCGGCGCAGCTCGCGCAGGCGCGTCAGCGCGGCGCCATAATCCTCCGGAAACTCGGCCTCCAGTTCCTCGCGCAGCATGCGCGCCAGCGCCGGGCCGGCCCCCGCCGTCGAGACGGAGACCGCCAGCTCGCCCCGGCGCAGGATCGACGGAAAGATGAAATCGCAATGGGTCGGGTCGTCGACAACGTTGACCAGCACGCGCCGGGCGCGCGCCGCCGCGTAGACCCGCAGGTTGAGCGCGCGGTCGTCGGTCGCGGCGATCGCCAGCAGCGCCCCGTCCAGGTCCTCCTCGCGGAACGGCCGCGGGTGGCAGCGCGCGCCGGGCAGCGCACTGATCGCCGGCAGAATCCGCGGCGCGACGACGCGCAGCGCGGCCCCCGCCGCCGCCAGCACCCGCGCCTTCTGCAGCGCGATCCGGCCCCCGCCGACAACCACGACGTGCGCGCCCTCAAGCTGGACGTTGATCGGCAGGTAGGGCATCGTCAGATCACGTAGTTCGGCACGAACCGCCGCGTGCTCGCCTCGTATTGCGCCAGCAGGTCGGCCAGCGACAGGCCGTCGAAGACTTGGAACACCGCCGCGCGCGCCTGGTCCCAGATCGGCCCGAACAGGTCAACCTCGCCGGGCGGATCGGACTGTTCGAGGCGCGCCTGCTCGTCCTCGATCTGCGGGCCGTCGATGAACCGCACGATGTCGCCCACCGTGATCTCCTCGGGCCGGCGGGCCAGCAGGTAGCCCCCCTCGGTGCCGCGGCGCGATTCGACGAAGCCCCCCTGCTTGAGCTGGCTGAGGATCACTTCCAGGAACCGGAACGGGATGCGCTGACGCTCGGCCACCAGCGCAATCTTGACCGGTTTGTGGTTGCCCTGGAGCGCCAGCTCGAACAGCGCGCGCAGGGCATACTGGCATTTCTGGGTCACAAGCATATGAGGGTCACAGCGCGCGCGGGCGGCCTTCCCGAGTATTCCGATCAACATAGTAAATTAACGCGCCGCCCGCTGCCAAGGGGCTTTTTCCGCCCAGTGTGCTCGTTGATCGGAATGAAGGCCATGACCTGGCTGCGAGGCCGGGGGGCTTATCGCAATGCGCAGCCGTCGCAGCACGAGCAGGCGTGGGCCCAAACGGCCCGGTAGGCAGCATCCCATTTAGGGATGCCAGAGCGTAGCCGGTGGTCGAGCGTAGCGACACCACCGGTCACCCGGCCGTCACCTCGCCCGCATCCCGGGGAGGGATGCCAGAGGGCAGCCGGTGAATGCAGATACGGATCAAGTGAATCAGCGCCTGATGAAGGCCGGCCGAAACCTGTACGCCAACCAGCCCGTCGCTCACTCGTACCATGCCTGATTCTGCGCCATCGGAACGATCACAGCGGAGCAAGCCGCTTCCCCGCACAGACCTGTGAACGGTGATATTCGAGATAACTTGGATGCGGCCGATGCGCAGGATTTTCAGGCATTCAAATACGTCCACTAGGGGTTAATCCAGTCACCCTCCGCCTGTTTAGCTTGGTTCAGGTACATCTTAGGAAAATGATATCGTTCCTCTGGCAGATCATCATAATTGGAAGAAATTTTGGCCGTGAACACCGCGTTCGCCATTGTGCTGTTCCCAACTTGGAAGCCTATTCATTGATGCTTAATCAACAGCCCACAATTTTAAACGAAACTCACAGGAGTAAGTCCAGACTAAGCAGAAGACTTGATCCATTCATCCGTGCACTTTCCTACGATGATACGCGATGGCCGCTGCATCCGGCAGGAACCGGTCGGGCAGGCGGAGTTTTTTGCCGGCGAGGCCGAGCAGATGGTCACGGTGCAGCTCACATAGTTCGCCCTCGGCTTCCCTCAGCCGGTCCGAGACGATGATGCGCAGCTCGTCGTCGAACGAGATCAGGCCCCGGTCGAAGGCCCGGTCGTGCAGCACGTTGAGGCAGATGCCGTTGCGCGGGTCGGCGCGGCGCTTCTCGTCGGCGTGCCAGGGGATGATGTGGCTCGCATTGAGCAGGTCGGGGATCGCCAGATTCGTCAGCGCGCAGCGGCCGCCGTAGGCCGCCAGCACCGCCGCCCGGAAAAAGCGCTGCACCCGACGCACCCGCACGAGCGCTTCCGCCTCGGTCGGGCCGACCGGCGGCGGCGGTTTGCTCACCCGCTC
>MVZB01000388.1 GCA_002068205.1 candidate division BRC1 bacterium ADurb.BinA292 | reverse complement strand
GGCTGTTGGCCGAGCCGGTGGCGGTGCGGTACAGGTCGATCGAGTGGGAGATGAGGGTCGGGACGCCGTCGCCGATGATGTCGGCCAGGGCGATGTCCTGCCAGAAGCGGGCCTGGAACTCACCATTGGTCTCGGAGGCGATGTTGGCCATTGATGTATCGCCGGCGGCGAAGCCGGGGCTGGTGCGCTGATAGTGCTTCAAGCTGGTGGTGGTGAGGTTGGAGTTGTACATGACGGTCAGGTCGGTCTTGCCATCCCGGCTGTAGTCTCCAAGCACGATTCGGACCGCCGGAGCGGGGGAATCGGTGGGGCTGGTGGCGACGTCGCTCACTTGGGCGATGCGCTCGGCGGCCCAGTTGGACGAGGGAAGTTCCTCGTAGCGGTAAAAGTCGATCGCAAGATCTTCGGAGGCGCTGTCGCGCCAGGCGGCGACGACCCCGGCATGGGCATCCTGGCCAAAGTTGCCGAGGGCGAGATCCTCGGCCACGGCATTGGCGTTGCTATCGATCAGAATGGGCTGAGCCCCGGCGGGAGGCGACGCGAGGAACAGCAAAGCAAGCGCCGCCAGTGAGAGCAAAAAGTTGGCGAGTCTCATATGAGAGAGCCTCCTCCCAAAATTGGCAACGGACACGCCAGGCGTCCGGACAACAACGGAAAACGAACCAGCGATCTCCTTTTCGGAGTGACGGAATCGGCGGCGCGTGAGCGGACGGCCGGCGGAGCGTCGATGGGCGCGAACCGGGCGGGAGCCGGGAGCAGGGGCGCTGGGCGGCGGGAGAGAGCCATCGGACGCAGGCTGTTGCGAAGCGGCATCGGCGCGGGGCCGACGCGGCCGCGGTGTTCAAAGAGGGTGATGTGAGCCGGGGCTCCGGAGAAGTTATCGAACCATTCGGTTGTAGGGATATTGTTTAACGGAAACCGATTTCGCGTCAAGGGAAATTTTGGCGAGGGAAGAGGGGAAGAAAAGAGGGGGCGTGACGCGCGAACTCGCTTGCAGCGAGACCGCAGCGGGATTTCAGCCTTCAGCAGGATAACGGCGGCGGGACGACCAGGCGGCGCGGGGGGAGGGCGTTTTCCGCTTGTCGCGGGGGCCGTCTTACCGGATAATGATTTCCGGTATTCGATTTCCCATGCACGTTGTGGCCCCCATCGTCGCTCGCGCGCTGCGGCGCGCCGCCCTCGCGGCCGGTCTGGTCGGCGCGCTGGTGCGGCCGTTGGCGGCGCCGCCGGGCGCGGGCCCGATCGACTGGGAGCGGCCGGCGCCGGCCGCGGCAAAGGCCGCGGTCGAGGCGATCAAGCTGACGCCGGAGGAGGAAGAACGTGCGCAGCGGCTGCACGCCGAGTCGCTGGTGATCGTGGCGCACTCGCACGATTTTCTGGCGGCCGACTTCGCCGACGCGCACACCGGCGGGATCACGGCCGTCGTGCTGAAGCTGATCACCGACAGCATTGACTGGAACCGCGACACGCGGACGCGCTACCCGGTGCCGGGGCTGGAGGGGTGGACCGAGCGGTTCCTGGGCTACCTGGGGGACATCCGCCAGATCGCGGACAACCCGGAAAACAAGGTCCGGGTGATTGAAACGGTGGATGACATTTTCGCCGCCAAAGCGGCCGGGGAGGTGGGGGCGATCATCGGCTCGGAAGGCGCGATGCACCTGGAGGGCGAACTGGCCAATGTGGAACGGTTCCACAGCCTGGGCTGGCGCGAGACCCAATTGCGATGGGCGGCCAACCAGCTTCTGGACGGGAGCAGCCTGAGCGAGTTCGGCCGGCAGGTGATCGCGGAATGCAACCGGCTGGGCGTTCTGATCGACATCAGCCATCTGTACGGCAGCGAAGTGCCGGCGGTGATGGCGAACACCGAGGATCCGGTGGTGCGATCGCATGACGCGCCGGCGCACATGGGGGGCGAGGCCTCGGATGCGCTGATCCAACTGGTGGCCAACAGCGGCGGGGGCAACGGCGTGTTCTGCGTTCACTTCGGCTACCTGCAACCGCTGACGAAGGTCCTCGATGCGATCGATTACATCGTCAACCTGGTGGGCGTCGACCATGTCGGGATCGGCGCGGACTGGTATCCGGAGACGGGGACGACCTTCGCGCTGGATGCGGAGGAGATGCTGGAGCTGACGCGCGGGCTCGTGGAACGCGGCTACAGCGACGAGGAGATCGAGAAGATCCTCGGGCTCAATCTGGTGCGGCTGTACCGGATCGTGTGGGGGGAGGAGACGGAGGAGGAGCGCGCCGAGCGGCTGCACAATTCGTCGATCATCATTCTGGCCCATGACCATACGTTCACGGCGG
>MVZB01000387.1 GCA_002068205.1 candidate division BRC1 bacterium ADurb.BinA292 | reverse complement strand
AACCCACGCCGACGCCGGCGCCGAAGAAGAGCCGCGACCCCAAGGAAAAACTCGACGACGCCAAGGTCCTGGAGGAGGAGCCCGAGCCGACGCCCAAACCCACGCCGAAAGCCACGCCCAAACCGCCGCCGCCCCCCGTCCCGGTCATCACGCCCGAACCGGAACCGGCGCCCGCGATTCCCAGCTTGCCTTCGACCGACGAGCCGGTGCGCCGCGTCGACGCCAAGGCCGGCGAGTCGGTCAGCATCCAGGCCAGCGGCGAGGGCAACCTGGCCATGACGTATCTGGTGCAGGTGCGCCAGCGCATCGAAGCCAACTTTTCGCATCCGTTTTCGAACACCGGCCGCCGCGCCACGGTGGAATTCACCATCCAGCGCGACGGTACGATCAGCCGCGACTTCAAAATCATCCAGTCGGCCGGCCCCAGCATGGACCACTACGCGATCCAGGCGCTCGAACGGACGAAGGATCTGCCGCCGCTTTACGACAGCTACACCAAGCCTTTCCTGCGCTGCCAGATTACGTTTGAATTCAACCAGAAGAACTGAGCGGCGCGGCGCCGCGGCGCGATGGTCTTTTCGCTGCGCAAGCCGGCGCGCGTGTGATTGAATGGGCGGCGCGAGTCCGCCCCGCCCTTGAACCGCACCCGAGGTAGGAAGATGGCCCTTTCCGCGTTTGATTTCGAGCAGCCGGTGATCGACCTGGAAAATGAGCTCAAGGCGCTTCAGGAACTGAACCCGCCGCCCGACAACCTGGCGGAACAGGTCAGCGCCCTGCGCGAGCGGATCGAGCGCACGCGCCGCGAGATTTACGACAACCTCAGCGCCTGGCAGATCCTGCAGATCGCGCGCCACCAGGCGCGGCCCCGCGCATTGGACTACGTCCGCCGCATCTTCACCGACTGGACCGAGCTGCACGGCGACCGGGCGTATGGGGACGACCATGCCTGCATCGCCGGCTTCGCCCTGCTCGACGAGCAACCGGTCTGCCTCATCGGCCAGCAGAAGGGGCTCGACGTGCGCGACAACGCCTACCGCAACTACGGGATGATGCACCCGGAAGGCTACCGCAAGGCGTTGCGCGTGATGCGGCTCGCCGAGAAATTCGGCCGGCCGGTGATCTGCCTGCTCGACACGGCCGGGGCCTTTCCCGGCGTGGGGGCGGAGGAGCGCGGCCAGGCCGAGGCGATCGCGCGCAACATCCTCGAGATGTCGACCCTGCGCACGCCGGTCATCTGCATCGTGATTGGCGAGGGGGGCAGCGGCGGCGCGCTCGGCATCGGCGTCGGCAACCGCGTCCTGATGCAGCAGTATGCGTTTTACAGCCTGATCTCGCCGGAGGGCTGCGCGTCGATCCTGTGGCGCGACGCGAAGTTCGCCCCCGAGGCGGCCCGCGCGCTCAAGTTTACCGCCCGCGATCTGAAGGAGCTGGGCGTCATCGACGAGATCATCCCGGAGCCGGAGGGGGGCGCGCACCGCGACGCGAACATGGCGGCGCGCCTGGTCGGCCAGGCGATCCGCGGCCACCTGGCCCAGTTGCGCGCGATGTCGATCGACGAGATCGTCGAGGACCGGTTCCAGAAATTCCGCCGGATCGGCCAGTGGGAGGAAATCGAAACCGCCCCCTGAGCGACCTTGTTCATTCCCCCGACTGCAAGCTGTTTAGCGATGCCAGGTTCAGCGCCGTTGACCGGTTCAGTCCGCGGAACGGACGGCCGGAATACAGCGCAGGGTGACGGCCACAAGCCGGAACCTGCGTCGCCTCCCCCTACCGCCCAAACCCCTGCAAGCGGTGGCCGGAGAGATGGCGCCATCCGACAGGAGTATCGCCAACAGGGCCTCACTGAACGCCGAGGATAGGATGATCTTGTCATTGCTGCAGGGTGCAGAACCGTTCTCGGCGGAGTCACCGGATCCAAAGCGGCGCCGGTGCGTTGCGAGGCAACGCTCTGGCGCCGCACTCCATAAAGCCGGCGCGACGGCGCTCCGTTGTGGAGTGCGGCGGCGGGGGGCTGCGCGGCGGTTGGCGGGGGGCGCGAAGTTGCTTGTCTTGCGGTCGGCCGTCCCACCATAATTGCCGCCGAGCATCAATTGCCGCCAAACATCCGCCGCGCGCAAACTCTGGCGTCCCCGCCGGGGCCATTGAGGTCCGACGATGAGTCCGCTGCCGCCTCGTCTCCTGCTTGCGGTCTGCTGCTGGCTGCCGACCCTGGCGCTGCGGGCGCAACCGGTGGACGTGCCGACCTGGCGGGTGGGCGACACCTGGGCCGTGCGCGAAGAGCTGCGCGCCGCGTTTGCCACGGAAACGGGCACCACCGAACTGGCAGGCCAGGCCGACTTCCTGTTGCGGCTCGGCGCGATCGCCGAGCGGACGAGCGACTGGGCCGGCGCGCACCGCTGCTACGTCCGCCAGCGCCAGCAGGG
>MVZB01000386.1 GCA_002068205.1 candidate division BRC1 bacterium ADurb.BinA292 | reverse complement strand
CCGCCGCAACGTCCGCAGAATGGCCTGGCTGACGCGCGCCGGCTCGACGGCGGCCGCATCGCGCAGGTGAATCTGCACGCCGCTGCACAGCTCGCCGTTGTGCGTGCCGTAACGGGGCCGGAACGTGGTGGGCCGGAAGATCACCCCCGCCAGCCCCTGGGCGTTGAGCGCTTCGGCGAGCGCGGCCGCATCGATCCACGGCGCGCCGATCTGTTCGAATGGGAGGGGGGTGCCGACGCCTTCGCTGACCAGGCGCAATTCACCGAGCGTGCCGGTCATCGCGTAGAACGCGGAAGTTTCCCAGCGCGGGATGTGTTCCGAGGGGGGAATCCAGATCCAACCCAGATCGCCGTAGGTCATGCCGCGGCGCCAGCCCTGCATCGGGATGACCGTCAGCTTCAATTTCGGCGTGCGTTCGCGCTGGTAGAGCCGGGAGAACTCGCCCGGGGTCAGGCCATAGTACTGCGGGATATCGTGGATGCCGATAAACGAACGGTGCTCCTCGTCGAGCATCGGTCCGCCGAAGTGGAGGCCGCCGAGCGGTTCGGGGCGGTCGAGCACCATCACCTCGATCCCTTCGTCCTCGCAGACTTCCATGACGTTGGCCAGGGTGGAGATGAACGTATAGGTGCGGTGGCCGACGTCCTGGATGTCGTAGAGCATGACGTCGATTCCCTCGAGCTCGGCGGGCGCGGGCTTGCGCGTGGCCCCATGCAGGCTGATCACGGGCAGGCCGCTGATCGGGTCGCGGCCGCCCTTGACCTGCTCGCCGGCCGCCAGGCCGCCGCGCAGGCCATGCTCCGGAGCGAACAGCCGCACGACGCGCACCTGCGGCATGGCGCGCACGACATCGATCGTCGAAACCAGATCCAGGTTGACGCCGGTGGGATTGGTGACGATGCCGACGTTCTTTCCGGCGAGGCGGTCTCCGTAGAACCGCGCGAGCACCTCGACGCCGGGCAGGATTTCGGCCGCGCCGACCGATCCGCCGCCGAGCCACAGCCAGGCGGCCAACAGCGCAATCAGGAACGGCTGTCGCATCGGGAAGGGTCCTCAGAATTCGTCGAAGTTGAGCGGGATTGCCGGGCGATGCGGATCAGCGGTCGGCTCGGGCGTCGGCTCGATGCGGGCGCCCGCCGAAGCGAATCCCTTTTCATCGATATGCCCCCAGCGGATCGTCGTGCCATCGGGCCAGGTGTTCGGCCAGCGCACCAGGGTGCCGTCGTCGTGGAGGAAGCCGCGGGTGTCGACGTGAATATATGGGGTGTTGTGGTGGTAGTGGGCATTGCGTTCCAGAAAGTCGTTCTCGTGGTAGAGTCCCGCGCCGCCGACCATGTGCATGCGGCCCTCGGCGCGGTAGCGACGGTCCAGCGCGTTGACGTAATGCATGATTACGGCGGGATCGTGGACGTCGCACCGGCCGTCGCCATTGAGGTCGTCCATCAGGCCATCGTCGTCCTCGTCGATGATGAAATCAAGGGCCCGGCCGTATTGATGCATGGAGAACGGAACCTTGAGCGTGGTTTCGGCCTCGCTCTGGATCTTGCCCAGGTTGAAGGCCGGCGGCCGGAAGCCGTAGATCGCGACCAGACGGCTGATGGTGTAGCCGGCGGCGCGCATCAGCGCGATCAGATCCTCGAGTTTGCGGACCAGGTGGTAATCGAGCGCGATGTACTGAGTCGCGCCGAGCGACTTCCAGGGGAAGTCGATCATCCACAGCCCCAGTTCGAGGCTAGGGGAGATGCGCATTGGTTTGACGCGCTGATCGGCGCGGTAGAATACGCGGGGGATCATGTAGCGCTCGGGATACCGGGCGTACCAGTCCGAATCGACGCGGAAGCGCGAGGCGACGGAGCGATCGAACGGATCGAGGTATTCGCCGACTTCGTAATCGCCGAAGCGGCCGTTGACCATGTTGACCGAATCGATGGGAGAAAGGAGGGCGAGGGCGGATTCAATCCGCGAGGTGGCGCGCTGTTCCCGACCGGCGACGTCGCGAATCAGGTCGATCTCCGCCGCGGCCTTTAGTTCGATGAAGTCGGAGACCTTCGGCGGGTAGAAGATCGCGCGGCTGACGTAATAGCCTTCCTCATCGGTCTTGGTTTGTTCAAACACTTCCCCCTGATTCGTCGACCAGACAAAGCGGAGATTCTCCAGGCGGAAGCCGCCGGGCAGGGCACGCCGCTGGTCGAGCCGGGCGACGAGCGAAACGGGGTGGCTGTCGGGCAGGAGGATCAGCTCCGCGGGGAGGTGATCGAGTTCCACGGCCAGCTCCAGCCGGAACGTGGCGTCGATCTCGTCCTGGGGGACAAGGAGCATTTCGGTCATCGGGGTCGCCTCGGGATAGGCCGGCGGCTGAGTCGGCGCGGTGACGGGGACGGTTTCAACGGAGTCGGCGGACCGCGCGGCGGGAGTCGCGGCCCGGTTGCCGGAGCCCCCGCGCC
>MVZB01000385.1 GCA_002068205.1 candidate division BRC1 bacterium ADurb.BinA292 | reverse complement strand
CCGACGCGCGCCGCCGCGCCGCCGATATCGCCCACGCCCAGCAGGCCGAGCGTGCGTCCGCAGAGCATGAGGACCTGGCCGCGCTCCTCGACCACGCCGTAATGTTCCCAGCGGCAGGCAAGCTGGGCTTCGCGCGCCATGTGGAGCTGGCGGATCCAGGCGAGCAACAGCGCGAAGGCATGCTCGACCATCGCCGGCGTCTGGATGCCGCGGGTGTTGGTCAGCATGATTTCGCGGTCGCGGAACTCGGGACGCTGCACCAGGCGGTCAACGCCGACGGCCATCGACTGAAACCAGCGCAGCCGTGTGGCGCGCGGCCACCAGGGGTCGGGCAGGTGGCCATAGACGACCTCAATCCGCTCGACCAGATCGGGATCGGCCTCGACGTCGGCCGGGGAGATCAGGTGGACGCGTGGGTCCAGCGCGCGCAGCCGGGCCGCTCCTTCCTCTGAAAGCGGATGCCAAAGGAAGATGATCAGAGGGTCCATCGGGCTCGTCCATGTCGGGATGCGATGTCGGTGCGCCGCTCCATTCAAGAGAGGAACGGAGGGAAGGTCAAGGGTGACCGTTAGCGCTGGCGCGGGGTAGGGAACTCCTTTAAGCTATGGGCACGATGCGCGTGCCAAGCCGAAAAGATCGCGATCCGAAGCTGAGGGGGGAAGCCGCGCCGGCGCGGAAGCCGCGCCGCGACCCGGCGCCCGCCGGCGAATTGATCCGGCCCGCTGACGACTGGCGCGAGCTGGTTCGCGGGCTGGAGGGCGACCCGATCGCGGAGGAGACCGAAACGGTTCCCTCGCGCGCCGAGCGGCTGCATCCGGACTGGTTGCGGGCGACGCGCGCGCTGCCGATGGTCGCGGTGGTCGGGCGGCCCAACGTCGGCAAGTCGACGCTGTTCAACCGGATCATCGGCCGGCGCAAGGCGGTGGTGCATGACCGGCCCGGCGTGACGCGCGACCGCAATCTGGACGTGGCGGACTGGCTGGGCCGCCCGTTTCTGTGCGTCGATACTGGCGGATTCGACACCGAACTGGATGATCCGCTGCTGGAAAATGTGGTCGAGCAGGCGCGGATGGCGATCGACGAGGCCGACGTGATCATCCTGCTCTTCGCGCTGGGGGAGTCGGCGCACCCGGCCGACGCGGAGATGGTGCGCCTGCTGCGGACGACGCGCAAGCCGGTGCTGGCGGCGGTCAACAAATGCGACAACGAGCGGGAGGAACTGGAGTCGGCCGATTTTTACCAGTACGGGATCGACCGGCTGTATCCGATCAGCGCGCTGCACGGACGCGGCGTCGGCGATCTGCTGGACGATGTCGTGGCGGCGCTGCCCGCAACGCCGGCGGGCGACCGGGGGGGCGCGGCGGAAGGGGCCGGGCGGCCGATCGCGCTGGCGATTGTGGGGCGGCAGAACGTCGGCAAATCGACGCTGATCAACCGACTGGCGGGCGAGCCGCGGGTGATTGCGTCGCCTGTTCCGGGGACGACGCGCGACGCGATCGATACGCTGGTCACCGCGCCGGGGGGTCGGCCGTTCATTCTGATCGATACGGCGGGCATCCGCCGGCGGGGGAAGATCGAGCGGGGGGTGGAGCGCCTCTCGGTGATGTCGGCGATGCTCTCGCTGCGGCGCGCCGACGTGGCGGCCCTTGTGATCGACGCGGCCGAAGGGATCACCGAACAGGACGCGCATGTCGCCGGCTACTGCCTGGAGGCGGGCCTGCCGACGATGATCCTGGTCAACAAATGGGATCTGGTGGAAAAGGACCACCGCACCGCGGACGAGTTCACGAAACGGTTGGAAAAGGAATGGCAGTTTCTGCGCTATGCGCCGGTGCTCTACATGTCGGGGCTGACGGGTCAGCGGGCCACGCGGGTGTATGAGATCGCCGAGCGGGTCTATGAGAACTCCACGCGGCGCGTGCCGACTCCGGCGCTGAATGAGAAGCTGGCCGAATGGGTGGAGCGCAAGCCGCCGGCGATGAAGCGCAACCGGCGGCCCAAGGTGCGCTACGGGGCGCAGGTGGGGGTGCAGCCGCCGCGCTTCGCCGTGTTTGTGAACGATCCGCAACTGTTCCATTTTTCTTATGAGCGCTACCTGGTCAATCGCATTCGCGAGACGTGGGATTTCGAGGGGACGCCAATCAAGCTGCATTTTCGGCGCAGCAGCCGCCGCAAGGGGGAAGGGGAGGACTGAGGTTTGCCGCGGACGGGGCCGGCGCGGCGGCGGGGCTGGTGGAGCCGACCGGAACGGGTTATGCTACCCACCGAAATCAAAGCCTTTGGTGGGAGCAGAGCCATGCTGCGCGAAACGTTCCAGAACCTCCTTGTCCCCGCCAAGCAACTGCAAACGCAGTACCTGCCGCACATCCAGCACAAGGCCACCACACTGGATGCGGGCCAGATTCTGGCGATGGTGCGGGGAGCATAGGCCAGAGGACGCCACCG
>MVZB01000384.1 GCA_002068205.1 candidate division BRC1 bacterium ADurb.BinA292 | reverse complement strand
CCCGCCCGCCGTGGCGGCGCGAACGGGCGGCGCTTCAACCGCTTGCCGGATCTTCGCCCTCAGCCTTCCATGCCGGTGCCGATCACACCGCCCACGAAGAAGATCGAGATCAACGCGTAAATCGTCAGCATCTCAATGAACGCGCAACCGATGATCATCGCCAACTGTATCTTGCCCGACGCTTCGGGCTGACGCCCCATCGCCTCCATCGCCGAACCGACGGCGCGGCCCAGGCCGAAGCCCGACCCGATGGCCGCCACGGCCACCGACAGGTGATATGCGAACAGGATCAACGATGCGGGAACGAAGTTCTCCATGGTCCTCTTTCCTCCAGCAAGCGGGTGTTGGGTCCACCCCGTCAGGGGTTTTCAAACTTGTTGCCTCTCGGCTCAGTGCGCCAGGCCCGCCGCACCCGCGGCCGCCTCGCGCCGTCCGCCTTCCGTCGCCGGCGCCGGCTCGTGTCCGTGCCCTTCCTCATGCTCCTCGTGGTGCTGCATCATCATGATGTAGACGGCCGACAGGACCGCAAACACCGTCGCCTGGATCGTCGACAGCAGGATGACCACCGGGAAGAAGATGACGTGCAGCGGCAGGCCCACCAGCGGCGTCGCGTCGCTCAGCAGCGCCGCCGTGATCATCATCCCGATCCCCAGGAACGCCGCCAGCACCTTGTCCTCCCCCAGCGTCGCCCCGAACAGTCGCAGACTGAGCGACACCGGCTTGACCACCTCGCCGATCAGCTCGATCACGATGAACAGCGGCGCCATGCACCACGTGATCACATCCTTCGGCGAGCCGGCCAGATGATAGACATACCCCAGCGGTCCGATGTCGCGCAGCGTCGCGGTCCGGACGTAGACGATCGACGTCAACCCGAGCGCCAGCGTCGTCTTCAGACTCGCCGTCGGCGCCTTCAGCCCCGGCGCCAGCACCGCCAGGTTGTTGACCAGGATGAAAAACCACAGCGACGCCAGATACGGGAAGTGGCGGCGGCCCTGCTCCTCCCCCATGATGTCGATGATGAAGCCGCGCATCCCGCCCAGCATCATCTCGGCGAACAGTTGCAGCCGCCCCGGCCGCCGGACCGCCCGCGGCCGCAACGCCCGCCGGAAAAACAGCACCAGACACCCCGCCAGGCAGATGCTGAACAGAAAATTGATCGGCACCCAGCCCACATACGCCGCCGGATGCGGCCGGTGCGACCCGTGAATCTCGAAGTGCGCCGGATCCGCCACCGCCTCGGCCAGCGTCGCGATGTTCGGCACCTCGTGCGGCAGCAGATACTGCGCCGGCGGATGATGCTCACCGCCATCGGCGGCTTCCGCGTGCGCCTCGGCCGCGTGCGCGCCGGCCAGCGGCTGCTCCCCGCCCGCCCCATGGAATTGTTGCTCGTCGCCGTGGGGGCCCGGCCCATGCGTCACCTCGCCGTGCGGCTCCCCCGTGCCAAGCTGCGCCAGCATGATCGCGCCGCCGTCCGCCAGGTGCATGCTCGTCCGTGGACTCATGCCTGATTCTCCGTCTGGTGGGCTGCCGGGCGCCGTTCGCCCCGAATCTCGCGCAGCACGCTCTCGCGCGACTCGCCGCCCCCGATCGCCCCGATCGCGCGCAGCGTCACCACCAGCAGCGGCGTCACCAGCCCGCTCAGCACCGCCGTCATTACCTGCAGCCGGTGGGCCTCGCCGCCGACCCACGCCCGGCAGGTCAGATACAGCACGACCATCAGCCCCAGCTTGGCCCCCATCAGCAGAACGCCCAGGCCCATCCGCCGGTCGAACAGCATCGTCTTGATGATCAGCGGCGTCAGCGCCAGAAAGAGCGTCGACCACAGCGCCGCCAGAAAATACTGCCCGCCCCAGCGTGGACCCAGCCCGGCGGCCCCCAGCGCCGCCGCCACGCACGCCGTCGCCCCGATCGCGACCGCCGTTCGGCGCAGAAACGCGCTGCGCAAAGCCGTAAAGGGAGGGCTCGGCCTGCGCATCGCGGGCTGCCGGGCGGTGAGGGGTTGTGCGGTCATGAATCCGATTGACGTTGCAGGTTACGGATGATCCGGATCGATTCCCGAATCCCCGTGATCAAACCCAGGGCCACCATGAGCAGCAGGACCCACTGCCCCCACCCGGTCCAGCGCTGGATCAGCAGCCCGAGCAGGTAGCCCGAAACCGGTCCGGCCAGCAGCAGACCCGGGATCAGGAAGGCCATGCCGGCCTGGCCGAGCGGACCCTGGAGCCGCCGGGGCCGCATGGGGCGCTGAGGACCTTCCGGGGGCATGGCGACTTCCCTCGCGCGGCCGAGTTCGCGAAAAATATCACAAACTCAGTCCCTTGTGCCAGTCGGTCCCAGGCAAAAAAACAGCCCGTCGGTCCGCTGCGACCTCCGCGCTGCTGCCCTTTGCGGACGCGCGGAGCCGACCCATGCCGCCGCCGCATGCCGCAAAGCTCCCCTTTTTACCGGCCCCGCCCCCGCCG
>MVZB01000383.1 GCA_002068205.1 candidate division BRC1 bacterium ADurb.BinA292 | reverse complement strand
CCGACAGGGGCGGGACGATCTCCGGAATCGCCGCCAGGTCCGGCGGCGCCAGGGCCGGACCGGCGGTCGAGGGCACGTCGGCCGTCGCCGGCGTCAATGCCGGCGGAACGAGCGGTGTGACGGCGGCTTCGACGCGGCCGGCGTCGGGCTGCGCCGCGGCCGTGGCGGCGGCGAGCAGCATCGCGAAGGCAAGCACCGGCCACCGCCGCGCGGCGCGATGCCCCGCCCGGGAGAGGTTGCGCTTGAAACCATTTGCCGGTGCGATCATCGGCCCAGCCCGCCGGTTCCTGGCCCGGAGATTGCGCGCCACAAGATTCACCCAGTACAGCTTAACCCGCCGTGGGATGATGCGCAATGCCCGGCTCCACCGGGCCAAAGTTCGTCAGGTTGCGATCGTGTTGAATTTCAAAAGGGACACAGGGGACGTGAAGGACATAAGAGAAATGGAGAGGCCGGCTTGGAGCTTTCAGAGGACAGCCGTCGTCACTCGCGAAGATAACCCTCGCCATCCGCCCCTTCCGTCGCTTCCGTCCGTTATGTCCCTTATGTCCCTTCTGCAAACGCACGCTCGGCAGCTTGACGGATTCACCGGGGGTCTTTAAACTGAAAGGGCGCGTCTGGCGTTGCCGCGGAACGAGCGGGGAAGGCGCGGCCGCGGACGCGGGTCAGTCGCGCAAGTCATCCGTTTTCAGACAGTCAGCCTCCCATGCTGGGTCAACCCTGCCAACGCGTGTTCTGCATCGTGCCCCCCACCGGGCGGTACATCCGGGAGGATCGTTGCCAGACGCCGATCGAGAAGATGAAGACAATCGCGCTGCGGCCGCCGATCGACCTGATGTATGCGGCGGGGAGTTTCGAGGCGGCCGGCGCCGAGGTGCGCCTGACCGACTACCCCGGCGAGCAATGGGGCTGGGACCGGCTGGAGCAGGACCTGCGCGAATTCCAGCCCGACGCCATCCTGCTGAGCATCACGACACCCTCGCTGGACCAGGACATGGAGGCGGCCGCGCTGGCCAAGCGCGTCGACCCGAAGATCGTGACGATGGCCAAGGGCGCCCATTTCAACACGCGTGACGTCCAGACGCTGGAGCAGTACGCGGCGCTGGATGTGGTCTTCCGCGGCGAGTACGAACAGACGTGCGCCGAGCTGGCGCGCGGCGCGGCCCCGGCCTCGATCCTCGGGATCACCTGGCGCGACACCGACGGCGCCGTCCAGCGCAACGGCGACCGGCCGTTCACCGACGACCTGGACGCGATCCCGTTCCCGGCGCGCCACCTGACCCACAACGAGCTCTACATCCGCCCCGACACGATGGAAGTGCAGACGACGATCATCACCAATCGCGGCTGCCCGTTCCACTGCATCTACTGTCTGGCCAATCAGGTATCGGGGACGAAGAACCGCTACCGTTCGGTCGAAAACGTCGTGGCCGAAATCCGCCAGTGCGTGGAGCGCCACGGCATCCGCAATTTCCTTTTCCGTTCCGACCTGTTCACGCAGAACAAGAAGTGGGTGATCGAGCTGTGCCAGGCGATCATCGAGGCGGGACTCGACATCCAGTGGGCGAGCAACAGCCGGGTCGATACGGTCAACCCCGAGGTGCTCGGCTGGATGCGAAAGGCGGGCTGCTGGATCATCGCGCTGGGCGTGGAAAGCGGCGACCAGGAGACGCTCGACCGGATCCAGAAGAAGGCGACGGTGGCGCAGGCGTTCCAGGCCGTGCGCTGGATCCGCGAGGCGGGGATCAAGTCAAGCGTCTACCTGCTGATGGGCCTGCCGTGGGACACGCCCGAAACGATCGAGCGGCAGATGGCGTTCGCCCGCGAGCTGGACCCCGATATTCTGGAGATCTTCTATCCCTATCCGTTCCCGGGGACGGCGCTGTATGACCTGTGCGTCAAGCAGGGGCTGATCCGCGAGGGGGAGATCCCGCGCGACGCCTACAGCGATCCGGCCACCGGCGGGCTTTACATGTCGGTCGACGATTTCAAGCGGTTGCGCAAGCAGGCGATCCGCGATTTCTACCTGCGGCCGTCCAAGATCATCCGGACGCTGCGCGGCGCGCCGACGCTGGGCGAGAAAATCAACTACATAAAGGCGGGCGTCCGCGAGCTGTTCAGCCACGCCTGAAGCGAGCGCGGCTTGCAGAATCCGCCGGATCGGCCGGCGCCGACGATTTACGTCCGCGCCGCGGCCGAACCGGTGCGGCGCAGCGTCAGCACGCCGAATTCGGGCGGCACGCCCAGCCGCACCGGCAGGAACGCCATCCCCACGCCGCGCGTCACCAGCACCGGGCAGGTCGGGCCCCGGCACATGCCGCCGACGTACTTCTGGCCGTAGGCCGAGGGGATGATCGGCGCGCCGATCAGCGGCAGGCAGACCTGCCCGCCGTGCGTGTGGCCGGCGAGCACCGCCTGGATGCCGTACGCCGCCGCCTCGCGGTGGACCACCGGGGAATGCGACAGCAGAA
>MVZB01000382.1 GCA_002068205.1 candidate division BRC1 bacterium ADurb.BinA292 | reverse complement strand
GGCCCGCCGGCGGGAACGGTCGTTGAGACGCGCTCGGTCGCGTTGCTGAACACGCCGTCGCCGTTGTAATCGATCCAGGCATTTAGCGTGGCGTCGCCCGCGAGAGCATTGACGACGGGCACGGCCACCGTGGGCGCCGGGGAAGCCTGGATCATCAGCGATGCGTCAACACCGTCCTCGTCGTTGGGGGATTCGCCCTCCAGGTCGTCGCCGAGGGCCTGCAGCGACGGCTGCCCATTGAGCTCCGAGTCGATGTCCGCGCCGATCACGAGCGCGCGGGTAAGCCGGTGGGCCGGACCGAAGTCGTCGGCCCGCGTGTTGTAATCGACGTAGGGGGTCTCGGTGAGAAATTGACCGAAGATTTCGGTTTCGCCATCGATCAGCGGGGGGATGTCGTCGTCGCCGTTCCAGGTGACCAGGTAGGAACCGGATTTGGAATTGGCGGCGAGCGCGGGGCTGAAGGCGGTGAAGTCGGGGTCATCGGCGGGGCCCATGGCGGAAACGCGGAGATCGTCGTTGTCGATGACGGTTCCGCCGATGCTCACGCGGCGGCCAAAGATATCGTACTTGCCGACCATGAGCGAATTGGCGCGCCAGACGACGAAGTAGTTCTTACTTTCGGGATTGAAGCCGACCCGCGGATCGATGGCGGAAAAGAAGGTCTGGCCCGTGCCGCCGGCCTGGCTGATGCGGAGCTGGTCGCCGAGGGGCGCGGCATCGGCGGCGCTGACGCGGCGGCCATAGACTTCGTTTTCGTTGTCGACCAGGGCGCCGGCGTTGTCGTCGCCATACCAGACGACGAAGAACTCATCGCCGGCGGCGGCCACGTCGGGCCCGCCGGCGCGGAAATCGGAATTGCCGTCGGGTCCCATGAAGCTGAGGCGCTGCTGGTTGCCGGTGGGGTTGGCCTGGCGATCGAGGATCCGCCCGAAGATTTCGGCCTCGTTATCGACGAGCGGGGGGGTGTCGTCGTCGGCACTCCAGACGGCCAGGTATTGGTGCATTTCCGAATTCCAGGCGATGCGGGGGTTGATGGCGCCGAAGGCCGCGCGCTGCCCGGGATCGGATTGCGCGTCGTCGCCCATGAAGCTGACGCGGATCATCGAATCTTCGAGGAGGCCGTTGGCGCTGATGCGCTGGGCGAAGATCTCGAATTCATTGTCGACGAGCGGGGACTTGTCGTGTTCGCCGCTCCACACGACCAGATACTCGTTGTCGGTGGGGTTGTAGGCGACGTCGGGGTGCTGGGCGCGATACGCCGTGGAGCCCTTGGGCCCCATGAAGCTGATGCGAATGCGGTCGCCCTTGAGCTCGCCCTTGCCGGTGAGAAACTGGCCGAGAATTTCGAAATCATTATCGACCAGCGGGTCGGCGTCGTCGTCGCCCCACCAGACGACCAGATACTGATTGTCGCGCGCGTTCCAGACGACGGCGGGATCGGCTGCCTGGAAGTCGAAATCGCCGTCGCGTCCCATCACGCTGACGCGGATGGGGTCATCGAGCAGCTTGGCGCCATCGCCGCTGATGCGTTGAGCGTAGATTTCGAATTCATTGTCGCTCAGATTGCCCGCGTCGGTATCGCCGACCCAGACGACGAGAAACTCATCCTCGACGGAATTGTAGGCCGCGTGCGAATCGCGGCCGGCGTAGAGTGTGCGGACGACGGGCGACATTTCGGCGTCGTCGCCCATGAAGCTGATGCGGAAATCATCGTGCTTGGGAGGTTCGAGCAGAATCGACGCCGGACCCGTTGCGGGGAAGAAATCGGGCGCGTCGCCGTAGTCGATCGGGGTCAGCTCGAAGGCGCCGATATCGACGCGGGCGTCGCCGTCCAGGTCGCCGTCGGCGAATCGGTCGAAGATGCCGCCGCGCTGATCGGTGAGCAGGCCGCTGGCGCCGTCGTTGTTGCCGGCGTCGATCGCGGGGCTGCCGGGGAGGAGGGCGTGCGTGGGGGTCGGTCCGCGGTTGTCGGCGAGGTCGGCCAGCGCCGGATCGTCGTTGGTCGCGATCTGGGAGGGCCCCAGGCCGATGAAGGATTCGACGAGGTTGTTCACGCCGCCGATCAACGACGTGCCGCCGTTGACGATGCGCACGAGGACGTCGTCGCCGCCGGTTGTATCCGCCACAATGGAGTTGTTGGCGACCAGCCGGAAAGTGGCGCCGTCGCCGAGCCCGAAGACGGCGCCGTCAGCGTCGCCATCGGCCCCGGACGTGAGCGATCGGCCGGCGACAAGCTCATTGCGGGCAATCGTGGCGTTAATGAGGTAGAGACTGCCGTTGCGGCTGAAGATGGCCGCGCCCAGGGCGGACCCGCCGCCGGCGTCGCCCAGGCTGATGAAGGCGGGGTTGCCGCAATCGCCGCCGCGCGCGACATTGCCCGAAAGCGTGCTGTTGCGGATGACGACGGTGCCGCTGTGGTTAAAGATGGCGCCGCCGAGGCCCGCGCCGCCGCCGCCGTCGCCGTTGGGGCTGTTGGTGCCGGC
>MVZB01000381.1 GCA_002068205.1 candidate division BRC1 bacterium ADurb.BinA292 | reverse complement strand
GCGGCCCCCGCCAGCGGCCGGCCGTAGGCATCCTCGGCGGGCATCGCTTCGTCGCCGCGCATGTTCGCATACAGCCGCGCCGCCATCCCCACGAAAACCCAGTAGTGACCGATCATCACATAATGCGTGAACCGGTCGCCGAAGATATTGGCCACCATCAGCCCCACCGTGGCAATCATCAGACAGAAGCCGAAGTAGCGGTCGAACACGTGCGGTCCGCCGCGCCACAACCGCAGGCACATCATCAGGATCACGATCCAGACCGTCATGAACGCCGCGAAGCCGACGACCCCCTGTTCGGCCAGCGTGCGCAGATACATATTGTGGGTGTCCATTCGGCGCGGGTTGAGCACCTGGAACGACCCGACGCCATGGCCGAAGATCGGCGACTGCTCCCACAGCTCGGTGGCGAGCTTCCAGAAGTCCTTGCGCGATTGCGCCGATTGCTCCAGGCGCCCCGCCTCATCCTCGGTCTTCAGCCACCGTTCGCGCACGGAATACGGAACCCACAACGGATTGGTCACGATCGCGAACACCAGGACGACGATCAGCGGACGAAACTTGAGGCAGGCGACCAGAATCACCGCCAGGCCGAAGGCCAGCTGCGTCGCGCGCGAGTAGGAGTAAAGGATGCCATAGGCATACGCCGACGCCGCCAGGGCGAACAGCGCCTGCTCCCAGCGGCGCCGCGGCAGAAAGAACAGCAGCCCCAGCATCAGC
Organism: candidate division BRC1 bacterium ADurb.BinA292; assembly: GCA_002068205.1. Classification (GTDB taxonomy): domain Bacteria; phylum Sumerlaeota; class Sumerlaeia; order MVZB01; family MVZB01; genus MVZB01. The sequence continues at coordinate 1,786 of MVZB01000381.1, read as the reverse complement.
GCGCTGTAGACGAAAAAGGCGCCCAGCTCGTTCGACCCCAGAAACATGAACGGGCCGCGCACGCGCATGTCGTCGTCGAAGTGGAAACTCCGCACCGAGCGCAGCTGCGTGAAAAACACGCGGAAAATGTAGGGCGCGGCCAGCGCGATCACGATCAGGCACTGGCGGATCTTGCGCCGCGTGTCGAGCAGATGCGCGGCGAGCCAGAACAGCAGGAACCCGTTGAAGAATTGAAGGATCCGCGTCACCGCCAGCGAACTGGGCGCAAACGGCGAATCGATTTCGGGCAGGCCCGACCAGTAGGCCAGCATCATCCCGAGGTAAGTCAGGCCGAACAGCACGATCAGCGGTAGATTGAGCGGCGAGCGCATCAGCAGCGGCCGGCGCCGCGTCATCCGCGCGAGCACCCAGATCACCACCATGAGCGCCATTGTGAGATTGGCGTAGTTGATGCCCGTCGGGCCCTTGGGCAGCTTCTCCTGCAGGTTCTGCAGCGGAACCATGAAGACGTAAAGGTAAAAGAGCCAGGTCATGGAGGACGGTGCGTTTGGAATTTCGGCGGCTGGGCGCAAGCCCGGCGCAGCCGCGCCGAACCGGGGCAGCGGGCTGTCCGGACCGGCCGCGCCACACCCGTTCTGTTCCAGTCAGCCTATACGTCTCAACGGCCGGAGCCTAGGACAACTTGAGCGATGGGCGTTCGTCCCCCGAAGGTCGTCTCTCGTCTCTCGTCCTCGTCCTCGTAGTCGCCCCCATCGGCCCGCCCATATCCTTTTCCCTCCAATCGAAAGTCGGCTTTACTCACGTCGAAGGCGGAAAGTGTTTGTTGCCGAACGCATCGAGGACCGGCAGCGCGGCGCGCGCGCGACGGATCCGCTCGGCCTCCTCCAGATGCCGCCGCATCTCGTACGGCTTTTGTTCTACGCGCGCGATCTCGCTCAGCAGAATGTGGCCCTGCATCTGATACTCCGGGTAATCGATCCACATCAATCGATTCGCGAACTTTCGCGCCTGTTCCAGTTCGCCGGCCGCGAACGCCTGTGCCCCGCGCGTGAGCGCGAAGTTGCCGAAAATCGAATCGCTGTGCCACATCGAATGCAATCGCGAGACGTCGTAGACGTTGACCAGAGCGCCCGCCGCCAGCAGGCCCGCCGCGATCCCCGCCAGCGCGGGCAGCCGTCGGCGCGCCAGCCCGCGCCCCCGGATCAGTTCGACGGCGCGTTGCGCGAGAAGCCCCGCGAACAGGAACAGCAGCGGCGTGATCGTCAGCCGGTAGCGGCCCGAAACGTAGAACAGGATCTGCGCAAAGAGCACGACGGCGAACATCCCGAGCAGCAGGGAAAATCGCCGCGGGTGGAACAGCGCCAGGATCAGTCCGATGAGGCCCAGCGGCGCGACGAGCCGATACGTCACCGGATCGGCGTGCAGCGGCGGCGACAACCGGCTGTAGAGATGGAAATTGGTCAGATCGGGAAACTCCAGCCAGGCGAAGAACTGGCGCAGCTTGCGCGCCGTCAACGCCAGCACGCGCGGATCGGTCGGCGCCAGCAGCTCGCTTTCGGGAAAACCCTCGGGATAATAAAAGTAACCGGGCGAATCAACCGACCATGAGAACTGCCAGATGATGTTCGATTCGCCGACGACGAACCGCGGCCGCCCGGCCACCCGCGAGTTGTAGATGCTGACCGGGATCAGCGTGATCAGCGAGACGCCGGCGATCAGCACGAGGGCGCCGAGCCGCCGCCGCCAGACGCGTCCGCGGCTCATCCCCGCCGCCCACGCCGCCGGC
>MVZB01000380.1 GCA_002068205.1 candidate division BRC1 bacterium ADurb.BinA292 | reverse complement strand
CACCACCCCCGCCAGCGGGCTGACCGCGAACGGCGCCAGCCAGCGCACCACCAGCAGCCCTCCAACCGCGGCGCCCGACTGGGTCAACATCCCGATCAGCGTCGCCGAGGCGATCAGGTTGAACCAGTCGCCCAGCAGGCTGACAAGGTCACCCGACCACAACAGGCGATAATTGCGGTTTCCGCGCAGGACCTCCAGATAGCCGGCGCGCGGCGGGGCGGGATTGTCGGCAACGGGATCCGTCACGGCGGAGGCCATTCGGTAACGCTGGGCATTGCCGTAGCCATATTCTTTCCATCCAACGGCTCAACACGCCTGAAAATGGGCGCAGACCTTCCCATGATCCGCTGCTGGCTGGCCTCTGCCCAGAAATAAATCGCCGGGCCGCGGCGATGAGGAAAAGTTGGCGGATGGGCGGAGGGGGAATATACTGAGTTATTCATGCCGTTTGCATCGGTTATTAGAAGGGGGGCCCGCTCGGCCTCCGCCGTCGCCGCCCAATCCTCGCCTTCGAACGATCCCCGTTTCCCGAAGGGAGTCCCACCACGATGCATGCCATGACCGCCCATCCGCCCATCCTCCGCCTCGCCCCGCTGGCGCTGCTGGCCCTCGCCATGCTGACGCCCATGCTTCCGGCGGCCGAAATGGAATATTACATGAAGATGTCGGACGTCGACGGCGAGTCCGTGGACGATGGACACAAGGACTGGATCGTGTTGCTCTCGTTCAGCCACGCGATCAACAAGCGGGTGGAGGACTTCGTCACCACCGGCCGGTCGACCTTCACGCCGATCGTTGTCACGAAGATCGTGGACCGGTCCTCGCCGCTGCTGATGCGGGCCACCGCGGGGGGCAAGCTGCTGCCCGCCGTCCAGATCGAAGCAGTTAATGCCAAGACGCAGCAGACCTACCTGCGATACGAAATGAAGAACGTCCTGATTTCCAACTGGAGCACGTCGGGCAACGCCGATATCCAGCCGACCGAGCAACTCTTCCTGAACTTTGAGGAGATCAAGGTGATCTATCACCGCTACACGCTCGGCTCGCCCGATCCCGTCGAATCGGTCGAAATGGGCTGGAGTGTCATCGACGATGCGGAGGCTCCCCGCAAGACGGAGTAAATCCACGCCCCGGCGAGCGCCGGCCGCCCGGCCGCACCGACCGGGTCCGTGTTTCTTCCCGCACTCAACCTGAACCCTATGCCAGAACAGGAGAGCGACCCATGCAGCGTGCAGCGACGTGCAACGGACGCCTGATCCTCTGGGGGTTGGGCCTTCTTTTCCTCCCCTTCGCGCCGGTTTTTGCGCAGGAAACCTCCCGTGGATTTCTGTCGTTGCCGGGCGTCGAGGGCGAAAGCACCGACGAATTCCACAAGGACTGGATCGATGTGCTGTCGGTCGATCATGCGATCGCCAAACTGGTGGAAGACTTCGCGACGACCGGCCGATCCCGGCACGCGCCGATATTGGTTCGCAAACGCATCGACAAGTCCTCGCCCAGACTGATGCAAGCCTGCGCCAATGGAACAACGTTGTCCGAGGCGGTCATCGATCTGGTGAAAGCGGAATCCGGCTTGCGTTATCTGCGAATCCGCCTGAACGATGTGCTCGTCTCGAGTTATTCCGTGGGCGTCGCGAAAGAAGATGCCATGGGCCTCCCCCGCGAGGAAATCACCTTGGTCTACCACAAGATTCAAGTCACCTACTTCCGTTACTCGTCCGGCTCGAACGACCCCGTGGAGGAAGTCGAGATGCAATGGGATGCCGTGAACGACGTGGAGTACACCGGCAAGACGGCGACCGAGGAGGAAACGCTGCGGCTGGAATGACGGCCGCTTCGGACCGGCCGGCGGCCTTTACCAGCGCGCGTCGCGCAACCGCACGCCCCGGCTGTAGAGCACCTGATCCTCGGCGTCGACGAATTGAATCATCAGCCGGGTCGCGACGGATTCGATCAGTTCCGGAACGTCGACGCGCACGCGGACCGCGCCGTGCTCGTGCGGCGCCAGCGTGACGATCTTTGTCTCGCGCTCCAACGCCCGACCGTCGCGCTCGATGCCATAGCGCATGCGCAGCCGGTTCAGGTTCAGGAAATCGTAGTGGTTGGAGAGCGTGACCGTCAGACGGCGCCGTCCCGGCCGCGTGATCAGTTCGCTTTCATGGACGTGAATCGGCGAATAAACCACGCGCGTCGCCCAGTAGGCATACTTCGGCTGCCGATCGGCCGCCATCAGCCCTTCGGGGCGGGCGACGCCGCCGGTCGCAGCGGTCCGCGGCAGCGGCGCGTCGGGGCTGAGCGGCACGACCAGTTGTTTCAGATCCAGATCGGCCAGCGTCCCCGCCGTCCCCCCGGCCAGGTCGGCGCGCGCTTCAATCGTGCGCCAGCGTTCGAGCCGTTCCTCCACGTCGGGCGCCGGTTCGTTCGGTTGCCGTAGAAAGAAAACCGGCCTGGGGCATTCGTCGGCGAGCAGCCCCAGCGCCTCGGTCACCGGATACGGCAGGGCCAGTACGTCG
>MVZB01000379.1 GCA_002068205.1 candidate division BRC1 bacterium ADurb.BinA292 | reverse complement strand
GCGCCCCCCGCCAAGCGCAAACTGTGGGGCGAATCCTATAACAGCCGCAACGGCGTTTACATGCTGCCGCAGCGCTACATGCTGCCGCAGCATTACATGACCTACGGAATCGGGGATCTGGACGGAGACGAGCGGGCGGAACTCCTGATGCCGCACGTGACGGAGGAGATGATCTGCCGCGACGGGATGACCGGCCGGGTTCTGTGGCGCCATGCGGTGGGCGAGCTGCCCTCAACCGACGTGCTGGTGTGGGATGCCGACGGCGACGGCCGCGATGCGTTCCTGTTCGGCACGGCCGACGGGCGGCTCGTGGCGCTGGGGGCCGGGGGAGCCGTGCAATGGGCGACGACGCTGCCGGCCGCGCGCGACGGCGCGGTCAGCCAGGTGATCGCCGCGGACGTGCTGGGACGGGGCGCGCCGCAGTTGATCGCCGTCGCCGATGGCCGGGTGCAGGTGCTCGCTGCCGCAGCCGGGGAACTTGCCGCGGAGGCCCATCGATGAAGCTGAGCCCCGCCGCGCGCAGCTTCTTTCGCTATCAGGGCTTTCTGCGGCTGCCGATCGTGCTGGAGGCCGACGTGGTGACGCACCTGCGCGAGACGATCCAGCGCCACATCCGCGAGGAGATCGAACCCTACCGGCGCGACGGGCACGGCCGGATCGTGCGGATTTCCAATGTGTGGGACCGCGACCCGATCTTCCAGGAGACGTTCACCCGGCCCGATCTGCTGGACTGTCTGGCGGATCTGCTGGGGCCGAACATCGAATTCATGAAGAACCGGCACAACCACGCGACGCTGCGGCTGCGGGGGGAAACCGGGGATAACGACCGGCCGCTGCTGCACCGCGACGCGCTGCAGTGGTCGCGCACGATCGTCAGCGTCGTCTTTTATCTGGAGGAAACGACGCTGGAGAACGGCTGCACGCACGTCGTGCCCGGCACGCAGCTGCTGCCGATCACGACGTCGGCATCGATGGACGTGGAGGCGGGCGAATACGACGCGCAACTGCTGGAGCAACTGGCGCCGCTGCCGATGCCGCGGGGGGGCATCGCCGTGATCGACGGCATGCTGATCCACGGAGTCGGGGTCAACCGGACCGAATCGAGCCGGATGAGCATGACGGCCGGCTACCACAGCGTCGATGAGATGGTGAACGAGGCGCCGGGGCACCGCGAGGTGGTCCGGGGGAGCCGTTTTTACCTGGGGAACGCCTGAGCCGGAGCAAGGATTTCAGTAGTGAAAGCCGGACGTCAGCCCATAGAATCAGCGGGAGTGATGCCCGTCACCGGGGCACGCGGCAAACGGCCGCGAGGAACGCGCGCGGGTCTCGGCCAGGGCGCGGCGGCCGCCGCCGGGAATTTGCGAAGGCCAGGCCCCATGAGCGTAGACCGCGCCTATTGGTTCACCGATTTCGAACATCTCGCCGACAAGCTTCACGAACTCGCCGTTCACAGCTCGCGCCCCTGCGAGATCTTCAACATTGGCGTCACGCACCGCGGGCGCAAGATCCCGGCGATCCGCATCGGCCAGGGCAAGCTGCACAATCCGGCGATTGTCGCGGGCAATCACGGCCACGAGGTGGCGGGGCTGTATGCGTGCCTGGCGATGATCGATACGCTGCTCAACGACGCGTCGCCCACGGGCGAAAACGTCGAAGGCTGGGCCGACGGGATCCTCGAGCGCTGCACGGTGCATTTCATCCCGTTCCTGAGCGTGGACAACGGCGTGCGCTACCGGGAGCTGATCCCGACGTGCGACTACAGCGACCGCTATTCGCGCGATGCGGAGGATTGGCAGCGCTACATCGAGGAATTCAACGAACCGCGCTACTATTTCGAGAAAAAGGGCGTCCATGTTCCGATGTATGGCTTCACGCCGGAGCAGGTCGAGGAATGGAAGGCGACCGGGAAGCCCCTGGGGATCCGCTACAACGATCAGGGGATCGACCTGTTCTGCGACTACAAGACGTTTTTCGCGCCGGAGACGCGGGCCGCGCGCGATTATCTGATCAGCCAGATGCCGTGCGCGGTGCTGGAGCTGCACAACCACGAGCCGGCCAGCCAGGTCTTCGTGCCGGTGGTCGGGGCGACGACGAACGACGGCCTGGTGCAGCTCAGTTACGGCGAGGAGATGATGACGCGGCTGGCCGAGCGGGGCTTGCCGTGCTCGCAACACTCGGTGCGGACCTACAACCGGTACTACAGCCAGGAGTATCTGCAGTTTCCCGAGTTCGTCTACCAGCGGATCACCAAGCTGTCGCTGTTCGCGCAGATCAACACGGGGTATCTGAACGATTATTACCGCGACATGCTGCGTCGCGAGCCGCTGTTCCGGCGCGACGGCGACATGAAGACGTTGACACGCGCGCAACGGATCCAGACGGGATGGTCGTGGATCCATACATTCCTGGATTTCGGCGTACAGCGAGGTTTCAAATGATGCCAGTGCCTCGCCAAGGCAAACTCCATCGCAGTTCCGGAGGCGCCGGACTGTGGATACTCGGCCTGCTGCTGGCCGGGGCGGGG
>MVZB01000378.1 GCA_002068205.1 candidate division BRC1 bacterium ADurb.BinA292 | reverse complement strand
GGGCGGGGCTGCTGGGGGTGAGCCGGATGCTCTACGGCCGGGGAAAAGGGCGTTTCGGGGCCGCTTTTTTCAGCGGCGACGACTCGAGATAAATCATTTAAAATCAGTCATATACAATCTTATTAGGGCGAGGCTCGCGCCTCGTCGCGGCTATTCGGGGGAGAAAAAACCAAACCTATCCCCCAGGGAGGGGGTCGGGTCCCATGAGTCCCCTCGCCGAGGGCCGGATTGTGGTCAACCCGGGGGGCGAAACCGGAGTGTCCGGCATCGGATCCATGAGGAGGGCCCCCCGTCATGCGTTTCCCCGCGGTCCTTCTGTCGATGTCCCTGCTGCTGGCCTCGCTGGCGCCGCTGACCGGCTGCGTCTGGGCCACCCAGATGCGCCTGCACGGGCAACTGAACCAGGCCGAGCGCGCGTTCGAGCAGGGCAACTACCCGCTTGCCGCGACGCGTTATGAGAGCCTGAGCAATCGCTATCCCGACGGGCCGATGCGTGAAAAAATTCTCATGCGCCAAGGCATCGCCTATTACACCGTGCAGGCCTATCACGAGGCGCGCGATACGTTCCTGCGCTACCTGCACGAGTATCCGCAGGGGCACTACGCGGCCGACGCCAACGAGTACATCGCCAAGGTGGATGTTCTGCTCTCGCCGGGCAATCCGGCCGAGGAGGCCGCGCTGGCCGCGGCACTGCAGGACCTGAACGCGCTGCAGAAGCTGCGCATGGAGCACCCCACCGATCCGGCGGTCGCGACGGCGATCGGCGATCTCTACCGCGATCTGGGCGACTATGACGAGGCGATGCGCTACTACTACGAAGCTCAGGAACTGGGCGCGACGTTCCAGGAGCGCGACCTGCTGCAGGCGCGCCTGATGCTCGATGCCAACGGCGCCCCCGTGCCGATGACGCCCGAACAGGTCCGCCTGCGCAACCTGGAGGACAACCCGCTGGTGATCTATGACGTGTATGATTACAAGGCGCGCGATCCGGGGGAGAACGGGTTCAACAATCGCCTGCAGGATTACGTCGTCACCGGGCGGATCCGCAACCAGAGCAGCCGGATCATCCACGATGTCGAGCTGGAGGTGCGCTTTCTGAATGCGCATCATCAGGTGCTCGACGTCCGCATGGTGCGGGTCGGGACGCTGGGGCCGGGCGAGATCCGCGCTTTCAAGGCGAAGGCCGATACCTACGACAACCTGTACAACATCGCCAGCCATGAGATCCTGCCGCGGGGGTGGGAATGATGTCTCGGCGTAACACACCGGGGTCGCCGCATGTGGCGGCTCGCGCATGGCGCTTCCGGCTGGCGGTTCTGGCGGCGCTCATCGCGGTCGCGGCCGGCCCGCTGCCGGCCCAGGAGGCCGACGTGACGGGGCCGGTGCTGCCGGGTCCGGCGGGGATGACGGCCCCGCTGCCGAACCAGGTCCGGCTGGAGGCCCGCGTGCTGGAGTGGCAGGTGAACGACGAACTGGAGTTCGATTTCGCCGTGCGCTACACGCCCAACCCCGGTTCCGCCGGCATCCTGCAGGCGGCCGACTTCACGCTGCCGGCCGACCCGTCGCTGACCAGCGCCGCCCGGCTGTTCTTCGACGATCTGGACGTCGGCAGTTCCGGCGGCTTCGACGCGATGATTGAGACGCTGCAGCGCGTGGGCGAGGTCAGCATTCTTTCCAAGCCGTCGATCGTGCTGACCAAGTCGGACATCCCGGCGGACACGCCCGAGGCGCCGGGATTTGTCACCAACAGCCCGCAACCGGCGCCCGTCCAGCACCGCAAGCTCTCCAATTCGGTCAAGATCCCTTATGAAACGACCAAGTCGGTCGGCGTGCAACTGGCGTCGGTGACCGAATACCGCGATACCGGCGTGACGATGGACGTGGCGGTGCTCGACATCGTGGACGACGAGGTGACGCTCGATATCACCACGACCGTGACCGACCTGACCGGGTTCATCAACATCGGGCTGAACACACAGGAACAGCCGATGCGCGTGCCGACGATCGACTCGCGCACGATGAGCAGCCGGCTGATCGTGCCGGACCGGACGGTGTTCATCGCCGGGCTGATGAAGACCCGGCGCGAATCGCAGCGCCGCCGCGGCATTCCGTGGGTCAGCGAGCTGCCCGTGCTGGGCTGGTTCCTTTCCAGCAAGATCAACGCGAACGAGGAATCGGAGCTGGTCTTCCTGGTGAAGCCCGAAGTGCTGACGCCCTATAGCCTGATCGAGCCGGGGAATTAGGCCATGAATCGAGGCGACGCCATGCATCGATGGGTTCGGAAAGACGGCTGGCCGTGGCTGGTGGCGCTGAGCCTGCTGCTGACGCCGGTCCATGCGCAGGAAGCGGCGGTCGAGGTACCGGCGGGCCAGGAGCCGGCCGTCGAGATCGCCCCCGCGAGTCCACCGGAAGTCCAGGTGGAAGCGCCGGCCGAAGCCATTGCCGATGCCCCTGAGGAAACCATCGCCGAGAGCCCGGTGGAAACAACCATCGCCGAAGCGCCGGCCGCGGCGCCGGCGGTGCTT
>MVZB01000377.1 GCA_002068205.1 candidate division BRC1 bacterium ADurb.BinA292 | reverse complement strand
GCTGGGTGGGATTGGGCCGGCCCGGCGGACGATCCCCAGCTGGGCGATGGCCACGGCGCTGGGGCTGGCCGCGGTGGTGATCATCGTCGTGAGCATATTCCTGGGCCAGTTGCTGGTGCAGAAGACGATGTCGCAGCAGTTTGCGCAGGCGCCGGGCGGGCCGTATGTCAATCCGGTGGCCACGATGACGCCGACACCGACGCCGCGGGCGTTCCCGATTGAGGCCGAGGACGCGCTGGATGTGGCGCCGGCGCTGGCGCTGGACGAAGAGGAGCCGACGCCGACGCCGACCCCGACCCCGACGCCGACCCCGACGCCGACACCGCGCCCCACGCCGTTCCTGTATCAGGATTGGACACGCGATACCGACGGGGTGCTGCGGGTGCAGGATCGGCAACTGGCCGAGGCGGCGGCGTATATCGCGCTGCTGCGGCAGTGGAATATCGAAATCGACCTGACGCCGTTCCGGCAGAGCAGTCCGGAGGATGTTGCGCAATTTGACTTGTTGGCGATGGTCCGGCAGGAGCCGCTCAACTTCGAGGCCGATCGCGCCGAAGAGTTGTCCGAGGCCCTTCGCCTGAACATGCCGGTGCTGGTGCACCTTGAGGAACGGCCCGACATGGCGCCCTATGGCGTAATCAAATCGATGCAGGGAGACATCCTCGAATACGTCGATCCAATCTTCGGAGAGCGGGTGCTGCGTCGCTCGCAACTGGGGCCGATCGTCCGCGAGGCGATCGTGCTGTTCCCCGACGAGGGGCAACTGGCGGGCCTGAGTTCCGGAGACGAAGGCGAAGCCGTGACCGAGCTGCAGCAGCGGCTCCGCGAACTGGGCGTGTTCGAGGGCAATCCCGACGGCAAATACGGGCAACGGACCCGGGAAGCCGTGCAGCGAGTGCAACGGGACGGAGGGCTGGAGCCGACCGGTGAAATCGACCGGCCGACGGCGGCGCTGCTCTATGCGCGTCGCAACCCCCAGCACCCACGGTTATACTGATGAACAGCATCGCCACGGCGTTCCATCGCATGCATCCCGAGATGGCCGAGCGGGCCGGTTTTCGCCCCGGTCCGGAGGATAAACCGCAGACGCGGCGCGCGAAGCCGCCGCTGCCGGCGGTCGATTTTGAGTGGCCGCGGGCGGCGCGGGCGCGGCGCCGGCCGGCCGGCCTGACGCTGGCGCTGCTGGCCGTCTGCGCGGTCATCGGGATCTCGGTCGGCGCGATCTCACCCGGCATTGGGCAGGTCGCGGCGCGCACGGCGCCGGTCGCCGCCACGCACCCGGTGGAGCTGGCCGCGGCCGAAGGGCCCGTCGCCGCTGCAGCGCCGGCGGCGCAGGCCGCGCCCGAACCGCGGGCGGCCGATGCCGCACTGGCTTCGCTCGCCAGCAGGCTGGAAGAGGTCGTGGTGCAGACAATGGAGTCGCGGATCGCGGCGTTGGAAGCACAGGTGCAGACGGCGATCGCCGCGCCGGGCACGGCGTCGGGGGCGGGGGCGGGGAGGCCGGCGCAAACCGCCGCGGCGATGGGATCGGATTTCGAGATCGGCGCCGTTCCGGAGGCCGGCATCGTTCCGGTCGTCTCGAGCGCCGAGCTGGAGGCCGCCGCCGCCGAACCGGTTGCCCCGGTCGAATTCGAGCTGGCGTCGGCCTATGCGCTCGATCCCAGCGTGCCGGAAGTGTTGTATGAAGCCGCGCCGGTTCCGGAAATCAATGGCCGGCTGGTGTCGCTCGATGCCGCCGAGGGGGAACGGCCGCGGGCGGCGCGGCCCGCTCCGGCGGGCAAACCCAAGCACGAGGCGCCCGCCTCGCCGACCGACGGCCTGCGGGTCGAAGGGATCTTCTGGGCCAAGACGCGGCCGATGGCGCTGATCAACGGCCAGATCGTGGAAGTCGGCTCGCGCATCGGCAACGCTAAGGTCACGGCGATTAATCCGGGGTCGGTGACGCTGGAGATCAACGGCCGGGAACACACGATCCTTCCCTGACCGGCAAGCGTTCCAGACGCGAGGCATTCAGTTGAAATCCGTCGGATCCGACCGATCCGACGGATTTCCTTTTTTGGTGGGTTCAATACTCCACGACCAGCGGGTCGGGTGAAGGCTCGAACCGGTAGAGCTTGATCAGCGGGCTTTCGGCGTAAAACGAACGGAATTCCGGGGTCCATTCTTTGGTCAGCCGTCCCTTGCTGAGGACGTAGAAGACCCAGCGCGCGACACCCGGATTCGCCTCGGGGTGTTCCACGAACCGCCCCAGTCCCATGGACGTATACATGACGTAACACGGTTCGGTCGGGAACGCGCCGACGATGAGCTGGTCCTTCGACCGGTATTTGCGCCGCTCGTAGCGTCCTTCGGGGAAGCCGGGGCCGTAGCTGTCGTCGTAGATGATCGCGCCGGGGGGGACGTGCTGCATGATCCACTCGCGGGCCTGCAGGACGGTGCTGCGGGGGATGTGTTCGAGATAACGGATGGTGTCGGCGAGGGGCCAGGCGAGCGCGAGGCAGAGCAGCGCCGGGGCGACGGCCCGCCGTAACGGCGGC
>MVZB01000376.1 GCA_002068205.1 candidate division BRC1 bacterium ADurb.BinA292 | reverse complement strand
CCTCTCCGCCCCTCGCCAATCCCACCCCATGGCATCCTCCGCACCCAAGCCCGTTGCGATGGAAGACCTCCTCCCGCTCAATCCCCTCCTCCCCCTGATTCGTCTCATCCCCCCGTGCCCTTTCATCCCAGCTCTCCCTCGGGAGCTCCAATCTCCTGATCGCCCCATGCCGCCGACTGACCCCACGCCGCCCACGCATTCCCCAATCACCTCATCCACTTTGTCCACCTCGTCCTGCCCCTTCATAAGCTCCATCAAGTCCACCGTGCCCATCTCGTCCGCCCCCATCCCCACTCTCTCCCAATCCCCCTCATCCGTCTCTCCCCACGCTTCCCTCCCCGCCGGCCTTTCCGACTGGCATCCGCCCCCGAAATCCTGATCCCCTTACTCCCTCCCCGCTCCACGCCCTTTCCCCCTGATGCCGAAATCCATCGCGGTCTCGGCCTCTCGCCGTTGCCCCTGGTCAAATACAGATCGCCCATCCCCCCCTTCCCCGCGCGGCGGGGCTTTCGCTTCGGGCGCGAGTTTGCTACACCAGACGGAGCCAGGGCGGTTGGAACATGGGGAGGGAAGCGATCATGCGGAAGATCGTCAAGCATCCGGCGCGCGACCTGGGCTACGGGCTGACCGGGCCGATGTATCTGCCCCCCAGCGAACAGGAACGCGCGCTGCGCGACGCGCTGCAGCCGGGGCTGCACACCTATCGCCCGCTCAAATCGGGCGAAATCGATGCGCTGCAACAGAACGGCTGCAGCTCGGACGACTGGTCGAGCGTGCAGGTCGGCGACCGGTTCAATCCGCGCCAGGTGGTCGGCTGCCGGTTCTGCGGCCTGGTGCGGATCGGCAACCTGGGCAACCTGGTGCACGAGGTCGCGGGGCTCAAACTGCCGGTGGGGCTGTATCACAGCACGATCGTGGCGTGCGACATCGGCGAGAACCCGGTGATTCACCACGCGCGCTATCTGGCGTATTACCTGCTCGGCGACGACGTGCTGCTGCACAACGTGGGGCGGATGGCCGTCGGCCCCGACGCGCGGTTCGGCCATGGCATCCTGAAAGGGGAGGAGCCGGAGGAGGCGCGCTCGTGGATCGACTTGGGCAACGAGAACGGCCGGCGGCGGATCCTGGCGTTCGACGGCATCCTGCCGGCCGACGCATGGCTCTGGTCGCGCCACCGCGACGACGCGCAACTCCTCGAGCGCTTCAAGGAGCTGACCGACGCGCGCTTCGACCGCCGGCCGGGTTACTACGGCACGGTGGGCGACCGGACGGCGATCATCAACACCGGCAGCGTGATCGACACCGCGATCGGGACCGACGCGACGATCGACGGCGCCAGCCGGCTGGAGAACCTGACGATCCGCAGCACGGCCGACGAGCCGGTGACGATCGGCGACGACGTGACGCTGCGCGACGGCATCGTCGGCGCGGGCTGCACGATCGCCGGGGGCGTCCGCGCCGAGCGCTTCGTCTTCGGTTCCTCCGTGCGCCTGGACCAGGGGGCGCGGCTGCGCCACTGCTTCATCGCCGACAACGCGCATATCGCCTGCGCCGAGCTGGCCAGCGTCCTGACCTACCCGCATCACCAGCAGCACCACAACAATTCGTTCCTGATCGCGGCGACGCTGCTCGGCCAGACCAACATCGCGGCGGGGGCGACGATCGGCTCCAACCACAACTCGCGCGGCGCGGACTGGGAGTTCCTCGCCGGGCGCGGCTTCTTTCCGGGCCTGTGCACGAGCTTCCGCTATCCGTCGCGGTTCGCCTCGTTCGTGATGGTCGTCAAGGGGGACTACCCGGCGGAGCTGAACATCCCGTTTCCCTTCAGCCTGGTTGCGCGCGGCGACGACGGGGAGCTGCGGGTGACGCCGGCGTTCGCGCTGCTGGAGAACGCCTACATGCTGGTGCGCCAGGAGCGCAATGGCCGGCGCCGCGACCAGCGCGTGACCCGCCGCCAGCACATCGTGACCGACGTGCTGGCGCCCGACACGGCCGACGAGATGCTGCGCGGGGCGGCGTTGATCGAGCAGGCGGTGGGCCGCGCCGTGCTGGAGCAGGGGGAGATCCCGCCGGACGAAGCGCCCGCGGAGGACCTGGCGCTGATCGGGCGCAAACTGCTGGCGGAGGAAGCCGAAGCGGTCGAGCGGCTGGAGCTGCGGCTGGCGGGGCTGGAGCGGTCGCGGCGGCCGGCGCGGCTGCTCAAGGCGGCGGCCGCGTGGCGCGCCTATCGCGACGCGCTGGAATTCTACGCGATGCGGACGCTGCTGGAGGCGATGCGCTCGCGCCACATGGACGGCCCCGCCGAACTGCACGAGTGGTTCGGCGCCGGCAACGGCGCGCCGGGGTGGGTCAACCTGGGCGGCCAGCTCGTGCCGGCGCCGGAGGTGGAGATTCTGCGCGCGCGCCTCCGCGCCGGGGAATTCACCCGCTGGGAGGAAGTTCACGAGGAATACGACCGGCTGTGGGACCAGTATCCGGAGGACGTGGCGCGCCATGCCTACCAGATCCTGCGCGGCCTGTACGAGGTGGAGGGCGACGGGCTGCCCGCCGAGCCGTGGCGG
>MVZB01000375.1 GCA_002068205.1 candidate division BRC1 bacterium ADurb.BinA292 | reverse complement strand
CCCCCGCCGCTACAGCCGCCACGGCTCGCGCATCGCGCGCGAGCAGAGCCGCTGCGCTTCCTCATCGCCGACGATGCGTTCGGCATCGGGGTCCCATTGGATCGTCCGTCCGGTCAACATCGCGATATTGCCCAGGTGCGCGATCGTGATGGAGCGATGGGCGACTTCGATCGGTGCGATGGGTTCTTCGCGCGTTCGCACGCTGCGGAGAAAATCCGCGCGGTGATCGTCGCTTTGATAGAGCTGTATTTCCCCGGGTCCGATCGGCTCGTCCAGCAGCGCGGCCGGCTCGGCCTCGATTGCGCCCCGCGTCACGAACACCCACCCCGCGTCCCCCTCGAACCGCACCCCATTGGGGTATCCGTCCGACACATCCATCGTGACGCCGTCGTCATAGGTGCAGATGAACCGGTAGTGCGTGAACACGTCCCACAGTCCGTCGCGCGGACGCTCCCAGGCGACCGGCTCGACCTTGACTGGCCCGGTCAGCTCCGTCCCCTTGCCCCATTGCGCGATGTCGCAGTGATGCGCGCCCCAGTCGGTCACCTGCCCGCCCGAGTAGTCGAAGATCCAGCGGAAATCCCAGTGACACCGCCGTTCGTGATAGGGCGCCCACGGCGCCGGACCCAGCCAGAAGTCATAATCAAAATGCTCCGGCACCGGCTGCGGCTGGACCACTTCGCCGACCGGCGCGGTCGGAAGCCCCAGCCGCATGTTGTGCAGCCGGCCGATCCTCCCGTTGCGCACCAGTTCGCAGGCAAATCGGAACAGCCGGTCGGAGCGCTGCTGGCTGCCGGTCTGAAAGACGCAACCGTGACGCCGCACCTCATCGCTCATGATCCGCCCCTGCTCGATCGTCAGCGACAGCGGCTTCTCGCCGTAGATATCCTTGCCCGCCCGCGCCGCATGCACCGTCGCCAGCGCGTGCCAGTGATCGGGCAGCGCAATCACGACGGCGTCGAGGTCCTCGCGCGCCAGCAGCTCGCGGTAATCATGATAAACGTGGCAGCCCGCGTACCGCCCGCTCCAGGTCCGCTCGCCGTAGTACTCGTTGACGGTGTTCAGCGCGGCGCGGGCGCGCTGGGCATCGACGTCGCACAGCGCGACCATCTGCACCGGCGGCATGTGCAGGAACGCCGCCATGTCGGCCTCGCCCATCGCGCCCAGGCCGATGGCGCCCATCGTGATCCGCTCGCCGGGCGGCGGCGGCGGCGCGGCGTGGACGCGCCCGATCGACGCCAGCGCGCCCAGTCCGGCGGCGGCGCCCAGTGAACGCTGGAGGAACTGGCGTCGATTGAGCGATTTCGGCGGCATCGCGATCTTGCTCGCATCGGGGTGACGCCAGCATAGGCACTCGCCCCGCGAATGGAAAGAACGAACCGCGCGCATCGGCCGCAACGATCTAGCCTCACGCCATTTTCTGCCGCTTCCTGCCCCCTCGAGTCGCTTACGTCCCGTTTGTCCTTCCGTCCCGAGGATGCGGGACGAGAGACGATTTTTTCATAAGGGGGCCGACATGAAATCTTAAGTGGGCGCCCCGTTGATCCGATACGCTCATCAGACGGGCCGTCATGGGCCCCCGGCGGCCTGGGCGGGCCGCCCCCCTCCCCGCGGAGTTCCCTCTGAATGTCGCATTCGGGTCACGATGCTTCCGACGCCTCGCCGTGGGTGCTGGTTGCCGACGACGATCCCACCATCCGGCTCTCGCTCAAGCACACGCTCGAACGCGCCGGTCTGCGCGTCCTGACCGCCGCCGACGGCCGCGAAGCCATCGAGCAGATGACCGAGGAAATCTCCGCCGCGATCCTCGATCTGAAAATGCCCGGCCGCAACGGCCTGGAATGCCTGACCCATTTCCAGCAGCACTTCCCCGACCTCCAGGTCGTCATGATCACGGCGACCAACGACATCCGCGACGCCGTCGAGGCGATGAAACTTGGGGCCTATGACTACATCACCAAACCGTTCAGCCCCGACGAGCTGATCCGGCTGCTGCGCAAGGCGGTCGCGGCCGCCGACCTGCGACGCGAAAACCGCCACCTGCGCAGCGCCCTGGGCGAAAGCGTCTCCAGCACCACCCTGCTCGGCCAGTCGCTCGCCATGCGCCAGCTGCGCCAGATGATCGGCAAGGTCAGCCGGCTCGATTCAACCGTGCTCCTGCTCGGCGAGAGCGGCGTCGGCAAGAGCCTGGTCGCCCGCTGCATCCATCGCCAGAGCCCGCGCGCCGCCGGCCCTTTCGTCACCGTCAACTGCACAGCCATGCCGCGCGAATTGATGGAATCCGAACTGTTCGGTCATGAACGCGGCGCGTTCACCGGCGCGCTCGAGCGCCGCCTCGGGCGGCTCGAAATGGCCCAGCGCGGCAGCCTGTTCCTCGACGAAATCGGCGACCTCCCCATCGACCTCCAGCCCAAACTGCTCAGCTTCCTCCAGGAACGCGTGTTCCACCGCGTCGGCGGCAGCCAGGAGATGCGCTCCGATGTGCGGATCATCGCCGCGACGAATCATGATCTGCGCGACATGGTCAACGCCAAGATGTTTCGCGAGGATCTCTACTACCGG
>MVZB01000374.1 GCA_002068205.1 candidate division BRC1 bacterium ADurb.BinA292 | reverse complement strand
GGACCGCCACGAGGTCAAGCTCTACGATCCGGTCCGCAACCTGGACGATCTGCTGGCGATCCCGCTCGATCGCCAGGGGATCCATCCGGTCGGTTCGCTGACGCGCCTCGGGCGCAAGGTGCAGGAAGACGAGACGATTTACCGGCGCAACGGCCGCAAGGCGGTCGAGATCGTCGTCAACAAGGAACGCGACCGCAACACGCTCCGGATGTCGCGGATCGTCCGCGAGCGGCTGGCGGAGGTTCAGGATGAACTGCCCCCCGGATTCGGGATCCGGATTGAGCGCGACGCGGCCGAGGATATCGAAATCCTGTTCAGCAAGCTGACGCGGCTGGCGGCCGCCGGGGCGCTGCTCTCCACGCTGGTTCTGCTGCTGTTCGTCAAGAGCTGGCGGCTGGCGCTCATCGTCGGCCTGGCCATCCCCTCGTCCATTATCATGACGTTTAATTTGATGTATGCCGCCGGGCTGTCGCTCAACATCCTGACGCTGCTGGGGCTCGCCGCCGGCGTCGGCATGCTCGTCGACAACGCGATCGTGGTCGTGGAGAACGTGTTTCGCCATTCGCAGCGGACGCGCGATCCCCGACAGGCCGCCTGGGAGGGCTCGCGGGAGGTCACGTACGCCCTGGTGATCTCGACCGCCACGACGCTCGTGGTCTTCGTGCCGATCTTCTACATCGACGACGAGCTGGTGATCTTCATGAAGGAGCCGGCGCTGTCGCTGGTCTTTCCGATCGCGATCAGCCTGCTGGTGGCGATGACGCTGGTGCCGATGCTGACCTCGCGGGTGATCGGGCGGCGGCGGAGCCCGCGCCGATCGAACGGCCGGCTGGCCTGGCTGGCGCGGCTCGACCCCTGGCAACGGCCCGGGCGCCCGCGGCGCCGGCTGGCGCGCGAACTCGTCCTGTTTCTGACGAAGGGGTGCCTGCGCCACCCCGTCCGGCTGATTTTCACCGTGCTGCTGATCATTTTCGCCACCTTCATCGCCTCGGGGCTGAAGGTGGCCGTGCAGAGCCAGGCGGGTCAGGACGAGACGCGAACGATCAGGCTGTACGGCAAGCTGCCGCTCAACCTGACGCTGGAAGAGGCGGACGCGATTTTCGCCGCGAAGGAGGAGCAGCTGCGGAGCCGGCTGGCCGAGGCGCCGGCGGGCGAGCCGGTCATCGCGTCGTTCGCTAGCCGGTTCGACAAACGCGGCGGCGAGATCCGGCTGAACATCGCCAAACCGTATCGCCGGCTCCCCGAGGCGGAATTCCACGCCTGGCTGAACGACCTGGTGGAGGGCGACGAGACGCACGGGTTTCGTTTTCGTCCGTTCGCCGCCGCGACGCTGCTGCAATCCGGCGGGAGCGACCTGGCGCGCTCGTTCTTCGGCGGCGAACGCCTCCTCGTCGTCGGCGAGAACATCCATGCGATGATCCGAACGGCCGAGGAACTGAAGGCCTACCTGGAGGAACAGCCCGAGATCCAGGAGGCGTTTACACAGATCCCGACGGGCGAGGCCGAAGTCGTCTTCGATCCGGACCTCGACCTGTTCCGGCAGCTCCAGGTGGATGTGGGCTCGCTGCAGACGCTGCTGCGCGCGCGCGATGACCGCGGCGTGGCGACCTCGCTCGTCCTGCGCGACGAGCAGCAAACCGAACGGCGGGTGACGGTGAAGGTGATTCCGCCCGAAAGCGAGCAACGGCCGGCCCGCGCGCGGCAGACGCTGGCAGAGCTGCGCAAGTCGCGGGTGGCGATGCAGGGGGGCGGCTCGATCCCGCTGGAGAATCTCGGCGTTTTCTCCGTCCGCCACACCGCCCCCGCCATCGTCAAGGAGAACCGCCAGCGGAACATCTCGGTCGGGTTTTCCTTCACCCCCACGCTGGCCCATCCCCAGATGGAGAAGGAACGCCAGAACGTGCTGCGCCGGATCCAGGCCGACCTGCAGGCGCGGCGTTTTCCGCCGGGGGTCAGCGCGACGCTGGCGGGGACGCTGGAGACGGTCGGCAAGCAGCAGGTAACATTCCGCAAGCTCGTCTGGCTCGCCATTGCGATGGTCTACCTGGTGATGGCGTTCTTTTTCGAGTCGCTGCTCAGCCCGCTGGTGATCCTGCTCACGCTGCCGCTGGCGTGGATCGGCGGCATCTGGGGGATCATCCTGTTCAACACGACGCTCGATGAAGTCGCGATGCTCGGCGTGATCCTGCTCGTCGGGCTGGTCGTCAACAACGGCATCCTGCTGATCGACTACGCGCGGCAGCGGCGGCGCCAGGGGGGATGCCGGCGCCAGCGCGCATTGCTGGAGGCGGTCAGTTACCGGCTGCGGCCGATCGCGATGACCTCGCTGACGACGATCCTGGGGCTGCTGCCGATCCTGTTCGCCCGCGATGCTGATCGCGAAATCCGCTCGC
Source organism: candidate division BRC1 bacterium ADurb.BinA292 (assembly GCA_002068205.1). Taxonomy (GTDB): domain Bacteria; phylum Sumerlaeota; class Sumerlaeia; order MVZB01; family MVZB01; genus MVZB01. Next base: position 177 of record MVZB01000374.1, on the reverse strand, counting down.
TCGTCTCGGTCGTCATCGGCGGGATGATCAGCTCCGCGCTGCTGACGCTCGTCTTCATCCCCGTCATGTACAACGTGCTAAGCGTGCTGGCCGAACGCGCGGCGGGGGTGCGGGCGCGGGCGGGCAAGCGGGCCCGGGCCGGCTGGGGGGCGATCCGAAACGCGGGCGGCCGGCGAC
>MVZB01000373.1 GCA_002068205.1 candidate division BRC1 bacterium ADurb.BinA292 | reverse complement strand
GTAAGCGTCCGCTGTAGGCCGTCTTGATTGGCGCGGGGTGATGTGAGCAAATCGGGCCATTGTTTTTCGGAGGTGAAAGCGATGGCTCAACGCAGAGGCCGCGATTTGGAGAAAGAGGCGCTGTGGCGCGGGCGACTGGCCGAGCAGGCGGCCAGTGGCTGCTCGATTTGCGCCTGGTGTCACCAGAACGGCATCCAGGACGCGCTGTTTCATTACTGGAAGCGCACGATCGCGCGGCGCGACTCAAGCCCTGGGGCGTCTGACAGCGCGGCTCCCAGTGCCGCAGGCGATCGGGCGCTGTTTGCCCGGGTTGTTCTGACGCCGCCCCCCGCGCCGACCCTTGCCCAATCGCGCCCGGGGGACGGTTGTCTGGAACTGATCGTTGCCGGCGGCCATGTGGTGCGTGTCCCGGCCGGCTTCGACGCGCCGACGTTGGCGCGCGTGCTGGACGTGCTGGCGGCGCGCCCATGCTGAGCCTGCCCCCCGCGGCGCGCATCTGGCTGTGCACCGAGCCGACCGACATGCGCAAGAGTTTCGACACGCTGGCCGCGCTTGTGCGCCGCAGTCTGGGCCGCGACCCGCTCTCGGGCAGCCTGTTCGTCTTCGTCGGCCGGCGCGCCGACCGGCTCAAGATCCTCTACTGGGACCGCGACGGTTACGCGCTGTGGGCCAAGCGCCTGGAGCGCGGCACGTTCCGGCTGCCGCTGGCGGGCGCGCAGGACGGCGCTGTGGCGCTCAGCCCGGCCGAGCTGGCGATGCTGCTCGAAGGGATCGAGCTGGCCGGGACGCAGCGGCGCAAAAGGCTAATTTCAAATATTAATTGTGAATATCATTAGATTTCTATTGACATTCACGCGTTGCGTGGCAGGATGGCGCATCCTGCCTGGAAACCGTCGCCGTGAGCAAGCCCGATCAGCGCCACCTGCCCGCCACGCTGGAAGAATCGCACGTGCTGATCGGCGACCTACTGGCTGAGAATCGCCAGATGCAGGCGCGGATCGACTGGCTGGCACGCAAGGTCTTCGGCCGATCCAGCGAGCGTCTCGCCGCGGGAGAGCCGGACTTTTTCGGCCAGCCCTTCGCGCCTGAACAGAATGCCAATGATAATGCCGGTGACAATGCCGCCGATCCAGCCGGTCCGGCAAACAATGCTAATGACAATCCCGGCGTCATGTCCAAACGTGCCGCCCGCCGCTCGGCGCTGGACGATCTGCCGCGCCAGGTCATCGTCCACGACGTGGCCCAGGCCGACAAGCGCTGCGCCTGCGGCCGCGAGAAAACCCGCATCGGCCAGGACGACAGCGAACAACTCGAATACATCCCGGCCTCGGTCTTCATTCTCCAGCACGTCCGGCCCAAGTATGCCTGCCCCGCCTGCCACGACGGCGTCGTCCAGGCCCCCATGCCGGCCATGCCGATCGAGCGCGGCGCCGTCGGCCCCGGCCTGCTGGCCCACCTGATCGTCAGCAAGTACGCCGACCATCTGCCCCTCCACCGCCAGGAATCGATCCTGGCGCGCCACGGCATCGACCTGCCGCGCTCGCTGACCTGCGAATGGGTCATGAAATCGGCTGAACTGCTCGAGCCCGTGGCCGCGGCGATGCGGCGCGAAATCCTGGCGGGCGCGCTGGTGAGCACCGATGACACGCCCGTCGACGTGCACACCAAACAGGGTAATCACCAGGCGCGTCTGTGGGCTTACGTCGGCGATCCGCTCCATCCCCACACCGTCTACGACTTCACCTGGGACCGCACGGGCGAAGGGCCCCGCAAGTTCCTGGCCGGTTTCGCCGGCACGCTCCAGGCCGATGCCTTCAGCGGCTACGACGCGCTGTTTCGGGTCGATCCGAAAAATCCCAAAAAGATCCCGCCCATCGAGGCCGGTTGCTTGGCCCACGCCCGGCGCAAGTTCCACGACGCGCGCGCCGAGGATCCGCTCGTGGCGCTGCCGATCCTCGCGCTCATGCGCGAGCTTTACGATTTTGAACGCGAGGCCAAGGATCGCTGGCCGGTGCTCCGGCAGGCGCGGCCCGACCCGCATGAACTGGCCGTCGCCCTCGCCGGCCGGCTCGCCCTGCGCCGGGAAAAATCGGCCCCGCGGATGGAAACGCTCAAGGCGCGCCTGCTCGCGCTCAGGGATCAGGTGTTGCCCAAAAGCGGCCTGGGCGGTGCGGTCGGGTATGCGCTGGGCCACTGGAAGGCGCTCTCACGGTTCCTGGAAGACGGCCTCGTCGCGATCGACAACAACGCGGCCGAGCGCGCCATCCGGCCGCTGGCCCTGGGCCGCAAAAACTGGCTGCACCTGGGCAGCCGGCGCGGCGGAAAGGCCGCCGCCACCCTCTTCACGCTGGTCCAAAGCGCCCGGCGCCACGGCATCGACCCGTTCCAATACCTGCGCGACCTGCTCACCCGCATCCCCACGCACCGGCACAGCCAGATCCACGAACTCTTCCCCGATAACTGGCTCAAACTGCGCCAGGAAGCCGCCGCGGAGCCCGCCGACCTCTGAGCACCCGGCCCCGCGAACCGGACAATCCCGCCCCATCCTCCCGCAATCTCCAGCGCCATTCAAGACGGCCTACAGCGGACGCTTAC
>MVZB01000372.1 GCA_002068205.1 candidate division BRC1 bacterium ADurb.BinA292 | reverse complement strand
CCCGCCACTTCAGTGGCGGGAAACGAGAAGCGAAACGATTAGAGTCCCGTAGGGACGGCAGAACCGCTCGATTCGATCACGAAGACGAGGGACGAGGGACGACAACGTTGGGGTGGGGGGATGAGTTTTGACCGACAGGACCTGCTGGCGCGCCAGATGAACCTGCTGAAGAGGCTCGAGGGGCGCGGCGTGAAGCGGGGCAGCGATCTGGCGGCGCCGGGCGGGCGTCATCCGCAACATGAAACCGACACACCGACCCCGCACTCGCGGACGGAGACCCGGGGCGGCCGCGCGTTCGACCGGCTGTTTCCGTCGGCCGAAGCGTTGACCGGCCGCGAGGGCGGCGTCTGTCGGCGAATCCGCATTGAAGTCCCGCCCGACGGCCGGGCGACGCGCGCGGGCTATGTCTGCCCGGCGGCGGCGTGGGCCGGCATTCCACGGCCGGCCGATCTGGCGCGGCTGACGGGCGACCCGCGCTGGGCGGAGCTGGAACCGGAGCGGATCCTCTATCTGGACACCGAGACGACGCAGCTTTCAACGGCGGCCGGGGCCTACGCGTTTCTGGTGGGGCTGGGTCGGTTTGCTGGCGGGACGTTCGTCCTGGACCAGTATTTCATGGAAGACCACGGCTGCGAGCCGGCGCTGGTGGAGCATCTGGATGCGGCGCTGGCGGAGGCCCGGGCGCTGGTAAGTTACAACGGGCGGTGCTTCGACCTGCCGCTGCTCGAGACGCGCTGGCGGATGCAGCGGCGCGCGCCCCGCTTTCCCGAGTTGCACCTGGACCTGCTGCACACGGCGCGGCGACTGTGGCGGCTGCGCCTGCCCGGCTGCGGCCTGGGCGACGTCGAGCGCCACATCCTGGGCATCCGGCGCTTGAGCGACATCGACGGCGCGCTGATCCCGCGGATCTACCTGGACTTCGTGCGCGGCGTGCGGCCCGAACGGATCGTGCCGGTCTTCGATCACCATGCGCAGGACGTCATCTCGCTGGGGGCGCTGGCCTCGGCCGTGACGCATGCGGTGCGGCGGCCCGACGATCCGCGCTTCGCGCATGCCGGGGACCAGTGGGGGCTGGCGCGCCTGCTGGAACGGCTGGGCGAGGCGCGGCGGGCGATCGACTGCCTGGAGGCGGCAGTGCTGGCGGCGCGCGATGAGGCGTTCGGCTACCGCCTGGCGATGCACCTGGCGCGCGCCTATAAGCGTTGCGGGCGCGTCGCCGACGCGGTGGCGATCTGGGAGGCGCGCGCCGCCCAGTGCCAGCCGGGGCGGCTGGAGGCGCTCGTCTGCCTGGCGATGCACGCCGAGCATGCGCTGAAGGACCAGGGCGCCGAGCTGGCGTGGATCGGCACGGCGGCGACGGCCCCGCGTGCCGAGAAACGATACGAACAGGAACTGGACGGATTAAGACGCCGGATCGAACGGATCGAGCGGAAGATCGAGAAGACCCGATAGAAGGGACTATTGCTTCGAACCAGAGGCAGGCTCCAGATCATTGATGTGGGGACTGGCGGAAAGGGGATCATTTTCCTTCAAGACCCGGTTCAGCGCGTCGCGCAGGGCTTTGACCTGCGAAAACGACAATCCCACCATGGCCTGTCTTTCGGCTTCGGTTTCAGCTCCATCCCCGATAGCGAGGCCATTGCCCTCAACTTCAGCCTTGAGACGGGGCAACTCATCCTCGAACGATGCCGCCTCCAGAGCGCTCTCCGATACGTCTTCATATTCCTTCAAAAACCGGCTGTAAGGGACGAATTTGACCACGAGCGCTACGTCGAAGACCGCCGCCAGTTCCGAAAGCGTAGCGATCGTGTAGGAAGCCTTTCCCTCCCGTTCGATTTCCGAGACCCAGCTCTGTTGCTTCTTCCATCTTCTGGCGAGCTCCGCCTGGTTCCATCCTCGCTGCTTGCGTAGCGCCCGTATCTGAAAGGGAATGCCCACCGCCAGATGATCCGCTGCGTAGGCGTCACGAAACTCCTTCTTCTGAAGTTTTCGCAGCAGACTACTCAAGAATCCGTGAGTCACTGGCTCGCCTCCTGTCGTTCAGGATGATCGCTCGCCGCGCCGCAGCGAGAGACAAAGCGTTCCTGGGAACCAACTTCGTATCCCGCTCCTGGGCGCAAATCAGAATCGTGAAGACCTCCCGGTCATGGGGACCGAAGCAGCCGATCGGGCGGTACTGAATATTAAGAACCTCCATCCTGATCTCTCTCAGGCCGGATTCCAATGTGTCGGAGTAGGGTCTTATCCATTCTGAAATCGGCCGGACCGAAAGATACTGCCAGATCACGACAAATCGGGCCTGTGCCTTGGGCGGCAGGTTCTCATACCATTCGTCCACAACATTAACACCGCGTTCGGTGAGGAACCCCCGCAGCTTCCATTCCATAATATCAGAAATATCCGATCAACCAAATGAAATAGATCAGTAAATTCTTGTATACGGATTAGAGGGCATGAAAGTATGAATTATCGGATAACTCGAGCGAGGCGCCTGAATCCGCTCTTCCGGTTGTGCTCAGGCTTTGACTTTGCCGAAACTCGCGATCCAGGCTTCGATCTCCAGATCGTCCTCCAGTTCGCCGTCGGCCCCGTCGCC
>MVZB01000371.1 GCA_002068205.1 candidate division BRC1 bacterium ADurb.BinA292 | reverse complement strand
CCGCGAACAGCTCGCGGGTCTGCGCCCGGTGCGTCAGCTCCAGCCGCTCGTGCGGCCCGGCCAGGATCATCGTATGATCGCCGATCACGTCGCCCCCGCGCAACGCATGCATGCCGATCTCGCCCGCCGGCCGCTCGCCCACCAGGCCCGCGCGCCCATGGCGCACGGCGTCGTCATACGAAGCCCCCCGCGTCTCGGCCACGACCTCCGCCAGGCGCCGGGCGGTCCCGCTGGGTGCGTCTTGCTTATGGTGGTGATGCATCTCGACGATTTCAATCTCGTATTCCGGCCCAAGCAGCCGCGCGGCGTGGCGCGCCAGCCAGAACAGCACGTTCACCCCCAGGCTCGTATTGGGCGTCAGCAGCACCGCAATCTCCGCTCCGGCGGCGCGGATCGTCTCGCGCTGCGCGTCGCTGAACCCGGTCGTCCCGATCACGAGCGCATCCGTGTTCGCGGGTTTGATACGGCGCGGCGGCCCTCCCCGGGCGCGCCGCGGCCAGACCAGCTTTGCCCAAAAGGGCTCAAAAGACAACCCCGCAGTGGGTCGTTACCGCCAGCGCTAATCTGTCGGGTCCAGCAGATCCGATCGATCCGACTGATTTCCCGCGCCGACCTTTGTGCTGGCGCTCGGCCGGCCCGCCCCGGCGAAAAGACGTTTCCCTCCCGCGTTGCATGGCCTATACTTGCAATCAGACCGGGCCGATGCGCCCGGCGCGCCGGACGCCGCGTTGCGGCCGAACCCATCCGGGAGCAGGGCCATGCCGGAATTCCTCTACGAAGCCCTCGACAAGGGCGGCAAGCAGGTCAAGGGAATCATCGAGGCCAGCAGCGAGGAAATCATCTACGAAAAATTACGCGACATGGGTTATTACCCGGTCGATGTGCGCGTTCATAAAAAGAAGAGCGCGGCGCAGTCCGACATCTCCGCCCTCCCCATCCTGCGCATCATCTTCCACCGCATCAAGACCAAGCACATCATGACCTTCACGCGCCAGCTCGCGACCCTGATCGACGCCGGCCTGCCGATCATGCGCTCGCTCAACATCCTGCGCGAACAGGTCGAATCCGTCATCTTCAAGGAAAAAATCATGGAGATGGCGCGCGACATCGAGTCGGGCTCCTCCCTCTCCGACGCGATGGCCAAGCATCACAAGGTCTTCGACAAGCTCTACGTCAACATGGTCCGCGCCGGCGAGCTCGGCGGCGTGCTGGAGCAGGTCCTCAACCGCATCGCCGAGTTCCTCGAAAAGCGCGAGGCCCTCAAGGGCAAGGTCAAGTCGGCGATGATGTACCCCGTCGTCGTGATGATCCTCGCCATCGGCATCGTCGGCTTCATCCTCATCATGATCATCCCCAAGTTCGAGGCAATCTTTGCCGAACTCGGCGCCGATCTGCCCGTCCCGACCCAGATCCTGGTCGATCTCTCCTACATCCTCGTCCACCGCATCTGGATCCCGATCGTCATCGTCGTCGCTATCGTCATCATCTGGAAGCAGATGAAGAAATACCCCAACTCAAAATACGTCCTCGACCGCACAATGCTCAAAATGCCGGTCTTCGGCGACCTCTTCCGCAAGATCGCGATCACTCGCTTCGCCGGCACCCTCTCCACCCTGATCAACGCCGGCGTCCCGATCCTCCAGTCGCTCGATATCGTCCGCGACTCCTCGGGCAACGAGGTCATCGCCCGCGCAATGTCCAAGGTCTACCAGAGCGTCAAGGACGGCGAAACAATCCACGAACCCTTGAGCGAATGCGATGTCTTCCCCCCGCTCGTCGTCCACATGGTCGCCGTCGGCGAGGAGACCGGCGCCATCGACCACATGCTGACCAAGGTCGCCGAGGCCTATGAGCGCGAGGTCGACGACACCGTCAACGCGCTGACCTCGATCCTCGAGCCGGTCCTGATCGTCTTCCTCGGCGCCATCGTCGGCGCCATCGTCATCGCGCTCTATCTGCCGCTCTTCAGCATCCCGAAACTGATCAAGTGACCGCCCCCGCCCGGCGGTTCGCTACCGCTCGCCGTCGCGCGCCCGTTTCCCCCTTCGGTTTCTGATGGGTGCGCTTCGGCTCGGAGGCGCCTCTCCCAAGCAGGGCCCGAACCTCCGGTAACAGTTCCACCGGAATCCCTGGCGCGGCTTCGGCGGGCGAAACCAGACGAATGACGAGCCGACGATCAAGCGCCGCAGCAAGTTTCGCCAGCTTGCTCATCGTATAGTTGTATTCCTCGCGAAGCAGCTCGCGCACGTGCTGGCGCGAAACATGCATCGCTCGGGCGAGCTCCGCCTGGTGCATTCCACGTTCCTCCATCGCGGCCAGGACGTCCTCAACGAGTCTTATGACACGAAATCTGTCCGATCCGTCGGAGCCGTCGGATCCGCCGGATTTCAGCTGAGACGCTCGCGCCCATCTCTGCTATGCTGGCCCAACCCCCGACGGAGGGCCCCCGATGCCGACACCGCGAACCCCGACGCTCCCGCCGCTCGGCGCTCACATGTCGATTGCCTGCGGGATGCCGCGCGCCGTCGAGCGCGCGCTGGCCGTCGGCGCCACCGCGCTCCAGATCTTCCTCAAGAACAACAACCAGTGGCGCGGCAAGCTCATCGACGACG
>MVZB01000370.1 GCA_002068205.1 candidate division BRC1 bacterium ADurb.BinA292 | reverse complement strand
CCTGTTCCGCGCCGGACCACTTGAACTGCGTATTGATGATCTTGTTGACGGTGCCGCCTAGCATTACGCTATCCCCTCGCTGCGTCGCGCCGTGCTGCTATCAGCGCACTCCGGTATCGCGTCGCGTCCGATCGTGCGTGCCCGATCACGGCGAATGCCTCATGCAGCCATGCCGGGCACTCGATGAACGTCAGGCCAAGCGCGCCCTGTTCCCACCACGACATCGCCCCCTGGACCATCGCCGCCCACGGGGTCAGGAATAGCCGGGGGCATACGCCGTGAGCCTCGCAGGCCGTCATTACCGCGCGCCCGCCTGCTTCGGCCGCTTCGGGGCCGATCCGTTGCCAGCCTTCGTCTGCATCGTCCTGCCGTCGTGGGCAGAGCCATCGGGCGCGGTTATTTCCGCATCGGTCGCAGTCGTAATCGTCCCCGTTGACTCCAACCCAGACGGCGAGCGTGAGTCCCGCGACTCGTCCGGGGTCAGCCGGGAGACAGCCGCGACGGCGAGGAATAGCGCATTCGCTACGTCCGAAGGCAGTACCTTGCTCCACTCGACGGCCGGCCCTGCCTCCGCGCTCCACTCGTCAACAGGCCCGACGCCCGGAATCTCCACACACCATGCTCGGGTGATGCAGCCATCGAGATAGCGCCTGGCCAGGTCACGCGTCAGTGTCGGCCCGGCGAGGGCCTTGTACTCGAACCGGACATCGGGGAACACCGGGTGCGTCCAGATCCAACGCTGCGCCGGGTCTATCAGCTTCATGTACTCTGCCATGATCCCTCCGTGCTCGCCTTGCTCGCCGGCGGGCGATGCACTACAGCGCCGAGGCGTCCGAGGTTATGGCGACGGTCAGCCCGGCGGCGCCCGTGAGGTCGAAGCCTATGGTATCCGTCAGCTCGCCAGCCTGAGCCGGCAGCGCGAACGGGCGCGGGACAAGCAGGGCGGTCAGCTTCCAGCTCAGCACCCCGCCACCCGCTACGGTGCCGGCCGTGGACGTGCCCTGGACGATCAGTGTGCCAACGGTGGGCGCCATGTACTTCGTGAGGAAGTTGGTCCCCATGCCGTCATCTCTCGGCAGCGTCAGAGACGCCTCGCCCGTGTAGTCGCCCAGGCAGTAGGCCGACCGGGCAAATGCGCCGGTCGCCAGCTTGTCGGGGATGTTGTTCCGCGACGTGATCGACCAGGCGGACGGGTAGATCGTCTCCCCGTTCCATGTGATCGCGGTGTCGGCCGCGGTGAAGTACGGCGCCGTCGTCGGCGTCAGGCGCCCCGTGCCGGCGGTCGCGTGGTGCGTGCCAGATAGAAACTTGAACGTGGGGGTGATCGAGACATACCCGCCATGCGCCCCGGAGAACGTCAGCTCGTCGATGACGCCGCCGGCGTAGACCTCAGCCCGGCCATCGATGCCGGTGCGCTTGATCACCGTCAGCGCGGGGAACGCCGCGGTAGCCCTCTGCGCGGTCGCCGGGGTAAACGTCCACGTCGAGCCCGCTGGAGGATTCCCCTCGGCCGAAACGAGGCAGTGTGCCTCCAGCGTGTGCAGGAGCCAGAGGCTCGAGCCGTCCATCCATATCGGCGCCGGGGGCAGCGCCCCGCCGGGGAGCTGGTGCGTGTTGCGGATGCTCTGTGCCAGCACGGCGCGGTATCCGCTGATCGGATGGCCCTCCGTGCGCTGGTATCCGAGATCGAGCGAATCCGCGGCGCCGTCGGCCGACTCCCAGAGATAGGCGGCTGTGTTGTTGGCGGTTCCGGTATTGGCCTCCACCGCCAGGCCGATCCAGGTCTCCCACCCCATTCTGACCGTACTCATGGTTCCTCCTACGCCTGCTGGCGGTGAATCTTCACGGCGCCCCGGACGACGTATGCCGTGTCGCCCTCCGCCGCAGTCTCATACGTCATGCCTGTGATGTCTTCGAGTGCCACGGGATGCCTGTTGGCGTATCCCCCGAGGCTGCTGTGCTTCAAGGCCGCGACGATACTGGCTCCTAGCGTGCCGACCTTCTGCGCCATCGTCTCGAGCGCGCGGTTGTTCGCCGCCGTCCAGCCGTGGAACCGCACTGTGTAGATCACGAGGTCGGATGCCGACGTTTCGTCGACATGCTCCTCCTCCCCAAGCTCCAGGTTGATCCAGCACTCTGCCGGGCGGGAAGCGTGGCGGTCGTCGCCGTGCCCCGGCGGCACGATGCGGACGGTTGGTGTTGACGGAGCCGTGATCGATCCGAGCACGGACTTCATTGCGGAGGCAGCTTCGTAGATGCTCATTACATCGCCCTTATCTGCGGCTTGCGGATGCGGCTGATCGGGATGCCGTTGGCGAAATGATCCCAGGCCTTGTTGACTTCGAGCATCACGATCCGCTCCCGGAATGTGCCGAAGCCGGCGATCGCGTTCTTCCAGATTGTCTCCGCCCGTGTGGCGATATTCTTGTTCCGCTCACCACGTGGGCCAACCGTCACCTGTGAAGAATCGACGGAGAGAATCTGATATGAGCCCCGCAGCTCCGCCGTGTCCGTCAAACGTTTCAATCCACGCGCCCGCGCGGGGCGCGACAGGTAGGCATCCGTCATCGCTGTAGCTTCCGCGAGTTTCAATCCACGCGCCCGCGCGGGGCGCGACGTGACGACGTATCG
>MVZB01000369.1 GCA_002068205.1 candidate division BRC1 bacterium ADurb.BinA292 | reverse complement strand
TCGAGGCGACCGCCACGTTTGATCCCCACGATGTGATCCGGGAAGTGAAGCGCGCCTACAGCCCCGAAGGGGGGCTGACAATCCTCTACGGCAATCTGGCGCGGGAGGGGTGCGTGGTCAAGACGGCGGGGGTGGACCCCGAGATGCTGGTGCATGAGGGCCCGGCGATCATTTATGACAGCCAGGAGGATGCGTGCCGGGGGATTCTGTCCAAGCAGGTGAAGCCGGGGATGGTGGTGATCATCCGCTATGAGGGCCCGCGCGGCGGACCGGGGATGCAGGAGATGCTCTCGCCGACGAGCTACATCAAGGGGATGGGCCTGGGCAAGTCGGTGGCGCTGGTGACCGACGGGCGGTTCAGCGGCGGGACGGCGGGGGCGTGCATCGGGCACGTGAGTCCCGAGGCGGCCGAGGGGGGTGCGATCGGGCTGCTGCGCGAGGGGGACATCGTGCGCATCGATATCCCCGGGCGGAAAATCGAGGTGAAGTTGACCGATGAGGAACTGGCGCGGCGGCGGGCCGAGTGGCGGCCGCCCGAACCGCGGATGAACTATGGCTGGCTGGGACGGTATCAGAAGCTGGTGACGAACGCCGCGCAGGGGGCGGTGCTGCGGGTGGATTGAGGCAGGCCCCGGAGTCGGCGTCGGGATCGGTCAGGCGCCTGGCGCGCGCGGGGTTTCGCGGGCGGCGGCGGGTTCGGCGGCGGTGGGCGGCGGCTGGTCGAGGATGGCGCGGACCGTGCGGAGGAGCGCGCCGGCGTCGTAAGGTTTCTGGATCAGGACCGCTTCGTCGCCGATGAGGAAATCGGTGGGGCCTTCGCCGGCGCTGTAGCCGCTGGAGAAGAGGAACTTCATGGCGGGGTTATTTCTTCGGATCGCCTCGCGGACTTCGCGGCCGTTCATGCGCGGCATGACGACGTCGAGGATCGTGAGCTGGAATTCGCCGGCGTGGCTGCGGGCCATCTCGACGGCCTCGCGGCCGTCGGCGGCCAGCAGGACCCGGTAGCCGGCGCCCTCGAGGAGGCGGCGGACGAGTCCGCGGACGCGCGGTTCGTCCTCGGCGACGAGAATGGTTTCGCTGCCGCCGGAAATGGAATCGGCGAGACGCGGTCCATCGGCGGCGGCGCGGCGCTCGGCGACGGGGAGGTAGATCTTGAGCGTGGTGCCGATGCCCGCCGCGCTGTCGGCCCGCACGATGCCGCCGTGCTGATTGATGATGCCGTGGACCATGGCCAGACCGAGCCCGGTTCCCTGGCCGACCTCCTTGGTGGTGAAGAACGGTTCGAAGATGTGTTCGAGGTGATCGGGGGCGATGCCGCAACCGGTGTCGCTGACCGAGAGGAGCACATAGGGTCCGGGCCGGGCCCAGGGGTGATCGGGCAGGTCGCCGCCGTCGAGGCGGACATTTTCGGTCTGGATCGTGAGGCGGCCGCCATCGGGCATGGCGTCGCGCGCATTGACGCAGAGGTTGAGGATGACCTGTTCGAGTTGGCCGGCGTCGGCGCGGACGGTGCCCAGGCTCCGGCCGGCGATGAAATCGACCTGAATGTGCTCGCCGAGCAACGGGCGCAGCATCAGGAGGAGGTTCTGAATCAGGTCATTGAGCGCGATGTCGCTCATGCGCAGGATCTGGCGGCGGCTGAAGGCGAGCAACTGTTGCGTGAGCATGGTGGCGCGTTCGGCGGCGTGGCGGACCTCGAGCAGATCGAGCCGCCGCTGATCGCGTTCATCCAGGCCGAGCATGGCCATGTCGGTGTAGCCGAGGATTGCCTGGAGCAGGTTGTTGAAATCGTGCGCGATCCCGCCGGCGAGCTGGCCGATGCTTTCCATTTTCTGCGACTGGCGGAGTTGCGCTTCGAGGTGTTCGCGATGTTCCTCGGCCTTGCGCCGGTCGGTGATGTCGGTGATTGTGCCGACATAGCCGACGCTGTTGCCGGCCTGGTCGCGCTCGATCATCGTCTGGACAACGACCCAGCGGATGTCGCCGCCGGGCTGGACGAGGCGGCATTCGGTTCGGAGGGGCAGATCGCGCTCGAGCGAGCGCTGGACCTGGGGCTCGAGCCAGCCGGCGTCCTCGGGGTGGATCACGGCGCGCCAATGATTCCCGACAAGCGCCTCCTGCGGGCGGCCGGCGAGCTGGCAGAGCCGGTCGTTGACGTATTGCAGGCGGCCTTCGGGATCCATCAGCAGGATGCCGACGGGGGCGATGCGCGCGAGGGTTTCGTAGCGCGCGATGCCGCGGCGGAGGGCTTCCTCGGTCTGCTTTTCCGGCGTCAGATCGCGCGCCACCCACAGCAGGCGAGTGGGTCCGGGGCCGTCGAGCGCGAGCAGGCGGCTGGAGAACCAGCGGCGCTCGCCGTCGAGCTCGAACCAGTCATCCAGATGCTGGACCTGAGCGCTCTCGAGCGCGCGGCGCAGGCCGGCGCAGACGAGCTCGGCAAGGGCCGGCGGCGCCGTTTCCGGCAGGGACTTGCCGATGATCTCCGCGGCGGGCCGCCAGAGAAGCGAGGGATCGGCGGTGAAGACCTCGAGGACGCGAGCCGCCTCATCCAATACAATGACAAGTCCGGGCATCCGTTCCAGGAGCGACCGGAGGGTTGCCTCGGAGAGGCAAGGTTCCGGCTGGGCGGCTTGCGGTCGGGGCGGGCGTTCGGCGGGGCGCAGCGCCTGCTG
>MVZB01000368.1 GCA_002068205.1 candidate division BRC1 bacterium ADurb.BinA292 | reverse complement strand
GCGGCGATGTCGACAATCTGCCGCCCTCCTTCGATCAACACCGACATCAGCCCCATCCGCGCCAGTTCGTCCAGCACCAGCCGCATGTTGATCAGCCGCCGCTTGCTCGGGACGACGATCACCCGGCAGCCCTCCTGCTCGAAGTAGTCCACCATCTCGCGCTTGGCGAACGGCGTGGTGAACAGGATTACTTCCCCCTTCTCCCGCTCGCGCAGCAGCCGCGCGCGGATCGGGATCGACAGGTCGCCGTCGATCACGATCCGCTTCGGCTGCGGCCCGTGATAGTTCGCCAGCCGCACATTGAGCATTGGGTCGTCGCTCAACACCGTGCCGATGCCCACCAGCACGCCGTCGTGCTGCGAGCGGAGCCGATGGCCGTGCTCGCGCGATTGCTGGTTCGTGATCCAGCGCGATTCGCGACTGTCGTGCGCCGTCCGGCCGCACAGCGACATCGCCCACTTGATCGTGACGAACGGACGGCGTTGCTCATGGAATGTCACGAAAAACTCGTTCAGCCGGCGTGCCTCCCCTTTCAGGCAGCCGACGTCCACCTGAATCCCCGCCTTGCGCAATTCCTCGATGCCGCGCCCGCGCACCAGCGGGTTGGGGTCCTCCATCGCCGCGACGACCCGCGCCAGCCCCGCCTGCTGGATCGCCGCCACGCACGGGGGGGTGCGGCCGTGATGGCAGCACGGCTCCAACGTCACGTACAGCGTGGCGCCGTGGTTCAGATCCCCGGCTTCCCTGATCGCCAGCACTTCGGCGTGCGATTCCCCCGCGCGCGCATGGTAGCCCCGGCCCACGACCTTCCCGCCGTTGACCACCACCGCGCCGACCATCGGGTTGGGCGACGTCTTCCCCCGCCCCCGCGCCGCGAGGGTCAGCGCCATCTGCATGTAGGATTGGTCGCTGCGATTGAATGTCGTCACGGAGTTCCCATACCGCCCGTCTCGCCAGGCCATGCGACAACCGGTCATCTATTATGCAGACGCCCCATCAATCCTACAGAAAAAACATGGGCCGCGGCGGCCCCCCGGAAGGGCCGTCTTCTCAATAACAAACGGCCGCCGGGCTCTGCCGGCGGCCGCGGGACCCGTCCACGCCCAACCCGCCTCAACCGGCGGTCGGCGTCGTATACGTCTGTGCGAACAGATCGATCGTGTGCGCCACTTCCTCCAGTTCCTGCCGCGTCAACCCCGGCGACACCGGCAGCGACAGCACTTCCTTCGCCATCTGTTCCGCCACGGGGATATGGCCCTCCGTGTAACCCAGATACTCGAAACACGGCTGCAGGTGCAGCGGCACCGGATAATAGATCCGCGTGTCGACCATCCGGTCCTTCAAAAACGAGCGCAACTGGTCGCGCATCGTGCTGCGGATCGTATAGTAGTTGAACACATGGCTCCCTTCGGGCCCCGGATCGGGCAGCGCGAACACCTCGCTGCTGAGGTGGTTCTGGTAGAACGCCGCGTTGGCCTCGCGATCGGCGTTATCCTCGTCCAGCGTGCCGAGTTTGACGTCCAGGATGGCCGCCTGAATCGCGTCGAGCCGGCTGTTGTAGCCGATCTCCACGTAGCGATTTTCCGCCTCCGCGCCGTGATCGCGATACAGCCGCAGCCGCTGGGCCAGCTCCGGGTTGTTCGTCACGATCGCGCCCCCGTCGCCGATGCAGCCCAGGTTGCGCTCCGGGCTGAAACTGAACGCCCCCGCGGTTCCCCATGTCCCGGCCGGCCGGCCGTTGATCTCCGCCCCGCAGGCGTGCGAACAATCCTCGATCAGGTGCACCCCCTGTTCCGCCGTCATCTGCGCCAGCGTCTCCACATCCGCCATCCGGCCGAACGTGTGGGCCGCGATCACCGCCCGGGTGTTCTCGTTCATCAACTGGCGCACGTGCTCCACGTCGATCGTAAAATGCTCGTTGATATCGGCAAATACGATATGCGCCCCCATCCGCGGGATCACATCGGCCATCGCCACATACCCGAACGCGGGGCAGATCACCTGGTCGCCCGGCTGAATCCCCAGCGCGTGCAGCGTCAGCAGCAGGGCATCGGTCCCGGAGTTGACCCCCACACAGTGACTCGCCTTGAGCCGCTGGGCGAAGTTCTGTTCAAAGCGCGCCACCGCACTCCCCAGGATATACTCGCTGCTGTCGATCACCTGCTCGATCGCGTGGAGCAACTCCTTTTTCAGCGGCTCGTGCTGGCGACTCAAATCCAGGAATGATACGGCCATGATCCCTGTATCCCATCTATCAGAGGAGTTAGTCGGAATTCCTCGGGGAACCCCGGCGAATTGACCAGTATACAGCATAGGGGGATCAATTCGAATCATCAAATGGAGATATTTACTAGTTAAATAAGTTAATAAGCGCAGTCCTGAGTGGGCGATGCGCCCCTCGTCCCTTAAACTCCCCCCCGGCCTCTCCAAATCTCTCGGTAAACCGCCAGCGTTTCCCGCGCGGTGCGCTCCCAACTGAACGCCCCCGCCCGCTCCGCGGAACGCCGGCGCCAGGCCGCCAGCTCTTCCTCATCGGTCAGCAGCCGGAGCAGAATCCCGGCCAGCGCCGCCCAATCGGTGGCCGGGAAAAACTGGGCCGTCCCCCCCGCGACCTCGCGGTGGATCGGCAGGTCGCTCGCGACGATCGCGCACCCGGCGCGCATCGCCTCCACCAGCGTCAGG
>MVZB01000367.1 GCA_002068205.1 candidate division BRC1 bacterium ADurb.BinA292 | reverse complement strand
GCAGCAGGTGCTGATGATCGGCATCGGCATGGTGCTGGTCTGGCTCGCCGTCGCCAAGGGCTTCGAGCCGCTCCTGCTCGTCCCGATCGGCTTCGGCGTCATCGTCGGCAACATGCCGTTCGACCCGACCGATGCGATCAGCGTCTATGCCACCGGCTCCGAGGGCCATCCCGAGGGAACCTTCGCCCTGATCTATTTCCTCGTCTCCCATGAAGTGTTGCCCCCGCTGATTTTCATGGGCATCGGCGTGCTGACCGATTTCAGTTACATGATCTCCAACCCCAGGCTGATCCTGCTCGGCGCCGCCGCCCAGTTGGGCGTCTTCGTCACGTTCCTCGGCGCGGTCCTCATCGGCGACAAGATTGAGGGGATCTACATCACCGAGGCCGCCGCCGCCGCCATCGGCATCATCGGCGGCGCCGACGGCCCCACTTCGATTTATATCGCCAACCGCATGGCGCCCGGCTGGCTCGGCGCGATCGCCATCGCCGCCTACAGCTACATGTCGCTCGTCCCGGTCATCCAGCCCCCCGTCATGCGCCTGTTGACGACCCGCAAGGAACGCATGATCCGCATGAAGCCCCCGCGCGAGGTCTCCAAACAGCTGCGCGTCATGTTCCCGGTCATCGGCTTCCTGATTACCTGCCTTTTCATTCCCTCGGCGATGGTCCTGCTCGGCATGCTCTTCTTGGGCAATCTGATTCGCGAGTCGGGCGTGACTGATCGCCTCGCCCGGACGATCGGCGGCCCGTTCATCGATTCCGTCACCGTCCTGCTTGGCTTTTCGGTCGGGCTGGCCACCACTTGGGAGAAGTTCCTCAATACCGAGGTCCTTGTGATCTTCGCCCTGGGCGCGTTCGCTTTCACCATCGCGACGGCCGGCGGCATCCTCTTCGCCAAGCTGATGAACAAGTTCAGCAAGGACCCGATCAACCCCCTGGTCGGCAGCGCCGGCGTCTCGGCTGTCCCCATGGCCGCCCGCGTCAGCCAGCAGGTCGCGTTCAAGGACGACCCCAACAATTACATCCTGATGCACGCCATGGCGCCCAACGTCGCCGGCGTCATCGGCACCGCCGTCGCCGCCGGCGTCTTCATTGCGATGCTCAGCTGACGCCGGGATTCTCGGGAGGATCTTCCAACCGCCGACTGCATAAATTCCAGGGGGTCTGTTGGGCGCGACGCTGTCGGCATGCCCCTGCCCGAATCCCTCCGCGCCGGACCGTTGCCCCCTCAATCCCGTTGCGGAGGTTTGCTGTGTTGCGTTTCCCCTTTCACCTCATCACCCCCGCCGGCATCGAAACGCGCTGGGCCAGCCCCGAAAACTGGCTCGGCGCGAAAGGCCAGGGCGCCACGACGCGCGGCGGCCGCAAGGGCTCCCCCTGTTTCCCCCTCAAGGCCGGCGAATCCAAGGTCCTCGCCGACGTCCAGGGCCACAGCGGCATGGTCCGCCGCATCTGGATCACGATCAGCGACCGCCCCCCCCAGTTCCTGCGCGGGCTTAAGCTCGAAATGTTCTGGGACGGCGCCGCCACGCCCGCTGTCGCCGTCCCCCTCGGCGACTTCTTCTGCCAGGGGCTCGGCCAGATGACCGCCTTCGAAAACGCCCTCTTCTCCAGCCCCGAGGCGCGCAGCTTCAACTGCCTCATCCCGATGCCCTTCCGCGAGGGAATGAAGATCGTCGTCACCAATGAATCGGCCGACGATCTCCCCCTCATGTTCTACGACATCGATTACACCCTGGGCGACCGCCACGGCGACGACATGCTCTATTTCCACGCCCATTGGCGCCGCGAAAACCCCACCACGTTGCGCCAGGACTTCGAAATCCTCCCCCGCGTCTCCGGCTGCGGACGCTTTCTCGGCACCCTCGTCAGCGTCATCGTCAACCAGGAGGATTACCTCGATTCCTGGTGGGGCGAGGGCGAAGTCAAAGTCTACCTCGACGGCGACCGCGAGCTGCCCACCCTCGTCGGCACCGGCACCGAGGATTACATCGGCACCGGCTGGGGGCAGGGGCAATATGCCAACCACTTCCAGGGCTGCCCGGTCGCCGACCATGAACGCATGCGCTACGCCTTCTACCGGCTGCACATCCCCGACCCGATCTACTTCCAGCAGGATTGCCGCGTGACGCTCCAGCAGATCGGCTATGTCGGCGAAGGGACCGGCAAAGCCCTCAAGGAATTGGGCAAGACGATCCATGCGGAGTATGAGCAGGGGATGGCGCCCGTTCCGCCCGACGACGTCGGCACGCGCGTGTTCCTCGTCGAGCGCCAGGACGACGTCGCCAGTTGCGCCTATTTCTACCTGGACCGGCCGACGAACGACCTGCCCCCCCTCGCCCCGTTCGCCGATCGCATCGCGGCGCTGACCGACGAACCCGAGGATTGACGCCTCACCTCCCCGGCGAGGTCTTCCCGCTTCTTGGAGTGCGGTGGCAAAGCGCGGCGCCCGACGCGCGTCGACACCGCTTTGGATCCGATCACCTCAGCTGATTCTGACCAATCCAAAGCGGCGTCGACGACCGCTGCGCGGTCTCTGCCGCCGCACTCCACAAAACCCCAATGGCCCACCCCAGAATTCGGCTCCCGGCTCTCGTCCCTCGTCCTCGGCTCTCGAAACCCGGCGTTTGCGGCGATGTTCTGATTCACCCGGAGCGATAGCCAACCCGCTTTGTGGAGTG
>MVZB01000366.1 GCA_002068205.1 candidate division BRC1 bacterium ADurb.BinA292 | reverse complement strand
TGCTCCGGCCGCCGATGGCGTTCCACTTCAATCTCGTCCGGTCGCATGGTCTGACCTCCTTGCGGTTGTTGCATCACCTTCAGACCGGGCGCGCGCAAAAATCGTTCCTGCTCCGCACGCGGCTTCAGTAGTTGGGCCAGACCCCCGGCGTCAGCAGCTCGACCAGGTGGCCGTCGGGATCGCGGAAGTAAATGCTGCGGCCGCCGCGCGGCCGCGCCACGCGGCTCTCCAGGGGCACGCGGTGCTCGGCCAGCCGCCTCTCCCATTCCACCAGGTCCGCCAGATCAATGGCGAAGCCGACGTGGACCGGGCCGCCGCCGTCGTGCGGCGGGATGATGCCGTTGCCCGTGTCGACCGGCTCCAGCGTGCCCCCGCGCACGAACAGCAGCAGGACGTGGCCCGGCGCGATCTCGAGCGCGCGGAACCGCTCGTCGCCGGTCATCGCGCGCATCCCGAGCACGTCGCTGTAAAACGCGGCGGCGCGTTCCAGGTCGTCGACGTACAGGCACGTTTCCACCGTTCCCCGCAACCGCGCCATCGCCTTCGCCTCCCGTCTCGCTTCAAGTCGTCTCTCGTCCTCGCACTCGTCCTCGTCCTCGCCCGCAAAAACTCGTCCTCGTCCTCGCTGCCGCTCACCCGATATGCCACGCCCGCCCGTCGCGCGC
The DNA here is from genome assembly GCA_002068205.1 of candidate division BRC1 bacterium ADurb.BinA292. GTDB lineage: Bacteria > Sumerlaeota > Sumerlaeia > MVZB01 > MVZB01 > MVZB01. Next base: position 2,028 of record MVZB01000366.1, on the reverse strand, counting down.
GAGCAGTCCATCCGCCGCGGCCGGCCCCCATGACCCCGGGGCGTATTCATGAATCGCGCCCGCCTTCCCCTCCGCCTCCCAGCGCTCCAGCACCGGCGTGATCAGCGACCACGCCACCTCCATGTCGTCGCGCCGCACGAACAGCGTCTGGTCGCCCAGCATCGCGTCGAGCAGCAGGCGTTCATACGCCTCGCCCGGTTCCTCGTCGAAGACCTCCCGATACCGGAAATCCATCATCAGCGAACTCATGCACAGCTTCGGGCCGGGGTGCTTGGCCTGCATCTGCAGCGCGATCCCCTCGTCCGGCTGCACCGTCAGCACCAGAATGTTCGGCACAAGCTCTTCGGGCGCGATCGGCTGGAACATCGAGTGCGGCACCGGCTTGAAGTAGACCGCGATCTCGCTGACGCGCCGCGCCAATCGCTTGCCCGAGCGCAGATAAAACGGCACCCCGCGCCAGCGCCAGTTGTCGATCATCAACCGCGCCGCCACATACGTCTCCACCGTTGATTCCGGATCGACCCCGTCCTCCTCGCGGTAGCCGCGCACCCGGCGCCCCTCCTGCTCGCCGGCGCCGTACTGCCCCCGCACCAGCCAGTCGTCCATCGCGTCGAGCGGCATCCGCCGGATCGACCGCAACAGCTTGACCTTCTCGTCGCGCACCCGGTCCGCTTCGAACGACGCCGGCGGCTCCATCGCCACCAGCGACAGCATCTGCAGCATGTGGTTCTGGAACATGTCGCGCAGCACGCCCGCCTGCTCGAAGTAGCCCGCGCGGTGCCCGACCCCCAGCGTCTCAGCCACCGTGATCTGCACGTGATCGATGTAGCCGCGGTTCCAGATCGGTTCGAAAATCGCATTGGCGAATCGGAACATCAGGATGTTCTGCACCGTCTCCTTGCCCAGGTAATGATCGATGCGATAGATCTGCTGCTCGGCCAGAACCTGATGGAGCGAGTCGTCCAGCGCGATCGCGCTGGTCAGATCGCGGCCGAACGGCTTTTCAATGATCACGCGCGAACAGCCGGCCCCCGTCCGCGGCTCGCTGGCCAGCCCGGCCCGCGCCAGGCACGCCACCAGCGGCGCGTAGACCGTCGGCGGCGTCGCCAGGTAGAACAGGTGGTTCTCGCGCGTGCCGTGTTCCTGGTCCAGCGTGGCCAGCCGCTGGCGCAGGCGCTGGTGGTCTTCGTCGCTGGTGTAGCCGCCGGCCATCGAGTAGACGTGGCTGAGGAAGGCGTCCAGGTCGGCCGTGGCCGGCTTCTTGGTGTTGCGCATCAGCTCGTCGCGCATCCCCAGCCGGAACGTGTCGTCGTCGGGCGCGGTGCGCGCGAAACCGAGAATGTAGAAGTGGCGCGACAGCAGCCGGCGGCGGAACAGATTGAACAGCGCCGGCATCAGCTTGCGGCTCGTCAGGTCGCCCGACGACCCGAAAATGACGAGCCCGCACGGCTGCGGCGGGGTCTCGATGCAGAAATCGCCGCGGATCGTCACGTGCGGCTTGATGCGCGCCATGCCTCGGTTCCTTGTCTTGGCGGGATTCGCTGCCGGGTAGCGGTTCCTCCCCGGACGGATGAAACCCACATGGTATCACGCCCGCCGCGCGCCGCAAACCGGATCACGCCCCCCTCCAAACTCGTCCCTTGTCCTCGGCTCTCGAAATCGGGCTGTTTCCTGTACCAACCACCGCCTGGGACCGCCGGCATCCTTGCCGGCATCTTGCGCGCCACACAATGAGCCCTCCGTGTCTCGGCGTCTCGGCGTCTCGGCGTGAGGTACTTTTACCAATCGGCGATCCGAAACGGTGACGGACCATCAACGCGAGAGGTCGATTTTTCTGCCTCTTTGTCAATCGCCGGTCTATAACCGACTCGCACAATGGAACCCCCGCGCCTCAGCATCCTTATCGCCTGTCACCAGCAAGGCGATCTGCTGCCCGACTGCCTCCACTCGGTCCTCGCGCAGCGCGGGGCGTTCGAGGCGATCGTCGTCAACGACGGCTCCACCGACGCCACGTCGGCGGTTGTCCGC
>MVZB01000365.1 GCA_002068205.1 candidate division BRC1 bacterium ADurb.BinA292 | reverse complement strand
GGTTGCGACTCCGACGCCGGATCGCCATCGAGCGGATTGGCATCCGCTCTATCCGGCATCCCATCACCGTCGGTGTCGCTCGCCAGCGGATCGGTGACGAACCCGTCCGCGCCGGCGAGGGTTTCCTCACCGTCGGCCAGCCCGTCGCCGTCGCTGTCCATGCCATCGGGCGCGGTTCCCAGATCGAACTCACTCTCATTGGCGAGACCGTCATTGTCCAGATCCAGCTCCGCGTCATCCTCGCCCAGGATCAGCCCGTGCGCCTGCTCATAGTCGTCCGGAAGCCCGTCGACGTCCGAATCGATCACCATCGGATCAAGTTCAAGGATGACGAGTTCGTCGATGGCATTGAACCCGGCCGGCTCGGCGCCGCCTTCGAGCACGCGCAACTGCACGGGGATCCGCTTGATCCCGGTCAGATCGCCTGTGTATTGCGCCTGCCAGGCCAGTTCGACCTCGTCGGGCCCGCCGGGCTGGTTGTCGTCGCCCGCGAGCACGCCGCCCGGCGGCAGGGCCAGCGCGTCGCCCGTCAGCACCAGCGGATGCGTCGTGACGGCGATTTCGGCGCGCAGTGAGACCGACCCCGCCCCGTCCAGACCCAGGTTCCGCACCTGGGCGCGGATCTCCACCGCCTCGCCCGCCTGCGTGATCGTCGGCCCGCCCGTCGCCTGCGCCACGACCGACACCTCCTCGATGTAGACCGTCGGCAGCAGCGCATATCCGCCCGTCGACGTCTCCAGGATGTCCAGGCTCTCAATCCAGCGGTCGATTGACTGGCGCAGATCGGCGATGCCGGCCAGCAGCACGTCGCGGCGCGCCAGATAGAGTGGGTCGTCCGCGCCCGCGAAACTGAGCGCCATGACGTCCACCAGCAGACTCCGCAGCTCATCGTTCAGCGCGGTCCACTCCACATGCAGCGCGAACTGCGACTCCTGCACCGGCGGCAGCAGCGCCAGATTGTTGAAGAACGGGGTTTCCGCCCCGCTGAACTGGATCATGTAGGCCAGCGCGAGCCGATTGAACTGCTTGGCCGCCTCCGGCAGATTGGTCACCGACGTGGTCGTCATCACATCAATGATCGAGGTCAGGTGGTTCTCCTCCCAGGCGGCTCTCAATTCGTCCAGCCGCTCCCGCCACAACCCGGCCGCGGCGCGTGCCTCGGTCTCCAGCCGCTCATTGACGTTCCCCAGCTCGGCCTTCGGCGCCGACGGCGCCGCGGCGGCCGTCTTCGCCGGCGGAGCCTGCCCGAACGACCGGTAGACCGCCGCCTCGACCCCCTCCGGAACAAAATACGCCACCTGCGCCAGCGGCAGCACGAACGCCGTGCTGTTGCTGATCAGCCTCAGGATCTTGAATGTCTTCGCCACGAACTTCGACCACGGGATCACGATCCCGACGGTGCCGAAGACCGATTCGGCGGTGTCGAACGCGCCGCCGAATGCCAGCGCCAGCTCCGCGTTGCCCAGCGCGTTGGCCGCCCCGGTGTTGGTCTCCTGGATGATGCGGGCCGCCCGGCGCGTGTCCTCGCGATAGGCCTCCGGGTTCGCCGCGCTCCAGCTCTCGAACCGGCCCCGGGCGAATTCCAGCTGGTCCTTCGTGAACGCCGTATAACTGAACGGGAAATTGAGCGAGCCGCCGTCGAACAGCGGTTCCTTCGCCTGCGCCAGCGCCTTCTCGATGATCAACTTGACGACCGCTTCGGAACTCCCAACGCCTTGATGAATTACGATTTCCGTGATGATGTTCACGCATAGCTTGAAGGCGTCGGCCACCTGCTTGGCGCGGCTATCCTCCATGCCGAAGCCCCGCAAGACGCCGTAGATGAATTGCGCCGCCAGCTTGCCCGCCGTCTTGACATGCCTGGCCACCACCGACAGAAAGAACGCGGGATCCTCGGTCAGCAGGCTGTCGATCGCGTTGATCAACTCGGTTTTTTCCACCGTCGTCCCGTCGAGCCGGAATCCCCCGCTGCGCAGCGTCTCGGTATCGAGTTTCTCGTTGAGTTGCTTGAGTTTCTTGCGCCGCTCCTTGATCCCCTTGCGCTGGAACTTGTTGAACTCCTTGATCACGTCGCCGATCACCGTCGCCAGCCCCTTGAGCGTCTTCTCGATAAGCTGCTCGGCATATTCGGCGCCGTCGCGCGCCGCCCGTTCGGCCCAGATCGCGCGGCCCAGCCCCTCGGCCTGCTCGGCCGTCACCGAGCCCCCTTTCAGGGAATTCAGGTAGACCTGCACCTGGTTCTCGACGGGCCCGTAATTGTTGGGGGCGCGCGTGATCAGTTGCGCAATCAAATCCTCCTTCTGGCCGATCCCGTCCAGCGGCCGCAGCGTCATCGTCTGGTCGCTGCCGGCCGTGACGTTGTAAAGATACTCCGTGATGAAATGCGTCGTCTGCGTGACCGTGCTCGTGCCGTCGAAAATGGCTTCCTCAATCTCGGTGTTCAGCGCCGCGATCGTATAGTAGGCCGGCTGCAGGATGTCGCCGCCGGCCTGAAAAAACGGCACGTCGGCGAATCGGTAGATCTCGCCGTCGCGCGTCGCGCGGTGCGCTGTCGTTTCCATCGCCTGGCGTTCGTTCGCCAGGAAGGCGTTGTAATCGTTGACCGATTCCTCCGCCCCGCGTGCCCTCACGTAGCGCGGCTGGCGCAGCAGCACGATCTCCCCCTCGGGCCGGAATTCCCCGCCGACCGGCTCGACC
>MVZB01000364.1 GCA_002068205.1 candidate division BRC1 bacterium ADurb.BinA292 | reverse complement strand
GATGTCCCCCTCGCGCCGGCCCGCCGAGGGGCCGCCGGCGCCGCCGGAATCTTCATCAACCCGTTCAGGAGCCTGCGTTCATGTACGACCTCATCGCCGCCCAGGATGCCCAACTGGCCGAGGCCATGCGCCGTGAATACGACCGTCAGCGCGACAAGCTCGAACTGATCGCGTCGGAGAACTTCGCCTCGCCCGCCGTGCTGGAAGCGGCCGGGTCGGTGCTGACCAACAAATATGCCGAGGGCTATCCGGGCAAACGCTACTACGGCGGCTGCGAGCATGTCGACGAGGTCGAGCAGTTGGCCATCGACCGGGCGAAGGAGCTGTTCGGCGCCGACCACGCCAACGTGCAGCCGCACTCGGGCAGCACGGCCAACATGATCGCCTACTTCGCCGTGCTCGAGGTGGGCGACGTCGTCATGGGGATGGACCTGGCGCATGGGGGCCATCTGACGCACGGCCTCAAGGTCAACTTTTCGGGACGGTTCTTTAATTTCGTCAGCTACGGGGTCAGCCCTGACACCGAGACGATCGACTACGACGCGCTGGAGAAATCAGCCAAGGAGGTGCGGCCGCGGCTGATCGTCGCCGGCCACAGTGCCTATCCGCGCCAGCTGGATTTCGAGCGGCTGCGCGCGATCGCCGACGCCACCGACGCCATGCTGATGGTGGACATGGCGCACTTTGCCGGGCTGGTCGCGGCCGACGAACACCCCAGTCCCGTTCCCTATGCGGATATCGTCACGTCGACGACGCACAAGACGCTGCGCGGCCCGCGCAGCGGCTTCATCCTCTGCCGCGCGCCATACGCCAAGGCGATCGACAAGTCGGCGTTCCCGGGGGCGCAGGGCGGGCCGCTGATGCACATCATCGCGGCCAAGGCGGTCGCGTTCGGCGAGGCGGCGACGCCCGGCTTCAAAGCCTATGCGCGGCAGGTGCGCCGCAATGCCGCGGCGCTCGGCGCGGCGCTGACCGCCGAGGGCCTGCGCATGGTCAGCGGCGGCACCGAGAACCACCTGCTGCTGGTCGACCTGACCCCCTACGGCATCAGCGGCAAGCAGGCCGAGACCGCGCTCGACGCCGCCGCGATCACGTGCAACAAGAACATGATCCCGTTTGACCAGCGCAAGCCGACCGAGGCCAGCGGGATCCGCCTGGGCGTGCCCGCCGTGACCACGCGCGGGATGAACGAGGAAGACATGCGGCGCATCGGCGGCTGGATCGCCCGGATCCTGCGCGCGCCCGAGGACAAGCAGTTGCAGCGCCAGGTGAGCGAGGAGGTGCACGCGTTCACCGCGGGGTTCCCGCTCCATGTATCGGTTCATGAGCAGGTCGGCGCCGGCGTCTGAATCCCGGGCAAAGGCAGCGCGTCGCGACCACCATGCCGTTCAGCCATTACCACCAGATCAACCAGATCGTCGAGCTGATCGTGGAACTGTCGCCCCGCCGCGTGCTCGATATCGGCGTCGGGTTCGGGATGTACGGCTACCTGGCGCGGCTCTACCTTGAGCTCTCGGACGGGCGCCAGCAATACAGCGACTGGCAGCGCGTCATCGACGGTATCGAAGCCTTCCCCGAATATGTCACGCCGGTTCACGAGTGGATCTATAACGAAATCCATCGCGCGGACGCCCTGACCGTTCTGCCCATGCTCCGCGAGCCCTACGACCTGGTCCTGGCGATCGATGTGCTGGAGCACTTCCCCCGCGAGCAAGGGGTCGAATTCCTGCGCGAGTGCACGCGGTGCGGCCGGAACGTGCTGATCTCGACGCCCAAGGAGTACTGGGATCAGACCGATGCCTTCGGCAACCCGTACGAGACCCACCATCACCTCTGGCGCAAAGCCGACTTCAGGAGTTTTGAGGATCGCCTGCTGATTCCGAATGCTTACTCGCTGATCGTGCTGATCGGTCCCGACGCGGCGCGGGTGAGGCGCGTGCTGCTCAAGCGGAAGATCCGGCTGTGGCAGCGCAAGCTGCGGCATCTGGTGAATCGATAGCGGATCGGGGTGAACTTGCCCCGGCGGGCGGCCCGCTCCAGCCCAGATACCGCGCCTCGTCAACCATCGCCGCGAAGATTCTGAAATGCTCCTCGATATCGATCGGCCGGGAACGAAGATACTCATTCTCGAATGCCTCCAGAAGAAGCGGGTTCCTGATCATCGCGGCTGCACCGGCCTCCATGGCTGATTTCAGGAAAGAGCAACCGATGGCGGGGCTCAAGCGGGCGCTTCGGCCGGTGCGGGGCGCTCCGGATAAGGCGCGCTCCCGGCTCCCGCACCCAGGTCATGGTTCCCGAAATAACGTCCGCGGTGCATTGAACATGAGGTGAGAGACTCCACCGCGACAACCAATAGCTGTCCGAGGCGTACTTAAATTTCTCGCGCCGCCGGCCTCAGGAGCCATAGCGCCCATGCCGTCGCCGGCAGCAAGGGCAGCAGCGCCACCACGACGATCGTCGGTTGCAGCCCCCACCCCGGCCGGTCCACGGCCCAACCCGTTGTGGCGGCGCACATCGCCCCCAGCAGGGTGAGCAGCGCGAATTCGGTCGAGAAGACCCTCCCCCGCACCGGGCCCGGCACTTTCTGCAACAGCAATTGCGTGCTGAAGACCCAGATCATCCCGCCGCCAAAGCCCTGCAGCAGGCAGCCGATGAGGATCACCGGCAGCGGCCCGAGGCTCGCCACCAAGCCCAGCCCGAGCGCCATCA
>MVZB01000363.1 GCA_002068205.1 candidate division BRC1 bacterium ADurb.BinA292 | reverse complement strand
CGGGCCGGCGCGCCGCCGTTCCTGTTCCCTGAAACGAAGGAGCGACCGCGCGATTATTCGTAGCCCGGCACGGCGGGGATCGCCGGCGGCGACATCGACTCATCGCTGCTGACGACGAAGATCGGGAAGGACGGCGGGAATTGCTCCAGAACCTGCGCGTGAAAGCGCTCGGGCTTCTCACGCGGCAAGTCCAGCACCACGTAGCTGCCCAGGTCGCCGCGGAAAATCCAGGGCAGGCGCGCGTGCGTGTGCCAGCTCCCCTGCCAGGGATAGGTGTAGCGATTGTCGTCGAGGTTGAAGTAGACCTCGCGCTGGTAATAGTAGAGGTATTTGGCCTGACCGGGACCGGGGCGCGACGCCAGGTCGGATTCGTGCACGACGGTGGGAGGCGGCGGCGTCCAGTAAACGCTGTTGAAGGCGCAGCCGGTGAAAACCGCCCCCAGACTCAGCCATGCGACAATCAGAGGAATTCGTTTCATACCGCGACCGCCGTCTCTCAACTGAATTCCGTACCCTGTCCCCGCCCTCGACCGGTCTCCTTGAGGTCGATCAATCCAGTTAGCTTCAGGTCTCTTCGCGCCAATGTCAATCACGACATGAATCGCCGCGGCGGCGCGGCGCAAGACGGCTCGTGCCATCCGAAACTGGGGGCGCTTGATCTGGGCGGGGAGCGAGGTCGAGGCAACTCTTGTGCGGTGGCAGAGCGTTGCAGCGCAACGCGTCGACACCGCTTTCGATTCCGATGACCAGGACAGATGCTGACCGATCCAAAGCGGCGTCGCCAAGCGCTGCGCGCTGTCTGCCGCCGCACTCCACGAGTGCATCCTGCTTCCACGGTCTTAACGCGACGTCTGAACGACTGGCCACTCCCGAACCGTGTCAAGTTGCGCGCCCCGCGGCGGCGCGGGGCGCGTGGTGTTCGATCGGGCCAATCGAATGGGGCATGGCCATCCTGGCCATGGCTGGGAGGGGCGGCGAATGGCGCTCGCCCCGGCTCATGAGCAGGATGGCCATGTCACGTCAAGGCGCGGTCGGACTCAGCCCCCGCGGCGCCTCAGTGTCTTCGATTGTTGCCGCCGCGCCGGTCATTGCCGCCGCCCCGGCGGTTGTTATCGCGATGATCGCGCCGGTCCCGATCGTTCCCGCGCCGGTCCCAGTCACGCCGGCGGTCCCAGTCGCGCCGGTCGTTGTGGCGCACGTGGTCGCGGCGATGGTCATTCCGGTCCGGGCGCCACACAGGGCCCCGGCCACGATCATGGCGGTCGTGCCGGATGATCGTCTGGTGGTAATGCCGGTCGCGGCGAGGGACCTCGCGCACGATCACCCGTTCGCGCACATGGTCGTGGCGGTCGTAGTACGGCCGCGACCGGCCGCTGCGGTAGTACTCCGAGTTGTAGGTCGTGCAGCCGGTCAGGCCGGTTCCCACCAGGATCAGGCCCGCAAAGAGGGTCGCGAGAGCTGTTCGATGTCTCATGATGTTGGCTCCTATTCTCGCGCAAGGCGAATAAAACCTGGTTAACACCCGGCGGCGGAGTGCCTATGCTGGTCGGGATGGGCCGCCCCCCCGGCGGATGCGGTCTTGTCTTTTCCAGCCGTCTGGGGTAAACGATTACCCCAAGACTTTACGCGGAACGGGCTCCTGCCGATGAACAAGTCCATCGACGCCATCGCCGCCGGCCACATCTGCCTCGACATCACCCCCGTCATCCCGGAGACCGGCCGCGTGCGGATCGAGGAGATCCTCACGCCGGGCAGCCTGACGATGGTCGAGGCCGGCACGGTCGCCCTCGGCGGTCAGGTCGCCAACACCGGTCTGGCGCTGAAGCGGTTCGGCCATTCGGTGGCCGCCCTCGGCGGCATCGGCGATGATGAACTGGGCCTGGTGGTCCAGCGGCTGCTGGAACGCCACGCCGCCGCCGGCGCCATCCGGCCCGCGCCGGGCGCGGTCACCTCGTTCAGCGTCGTCCTCGCGCCCCCGGGCATCGACCGCATGTTCCTGCACTGCCCCGGCGCCAACGACACGTTCGGCGCCGAGAACATCGATTTCGATCTGGTCCGCCGGGCCCGCCTGCTCCACTTCGGCTATCCCACGCTGATGCGGCGGATGTATGCCGACCGTGGGGCCGAGCTGGCCCGGATCATGCGCCAGACGAAAGACTGCGATGTCACTACCTCCCTGGACATGTCGATGCCCGATCCGCATTCGCCGGCCGGCCTTGCCGACTGGCCGCGCATATTGGAACAGACATTGCCCTGGGTGGATTTGTTCCTGCCCAGCGTGGAGGAAATCGCCGTCGCGCTCGAACGGGAGGACTACCTCGCCCGCCGCCGGCGCGACCCCGCCGCCGATCTGGTCGAGCACTACACCGTCGCCGACTTCCGCCGGCTCGCCGATCGCGCGCTGGCGATGGGCTGCGGCGTCTGCGTGATCAAGGCCGGCTCGCGCGGGTTCTACCTGCGGTCGGGCCCGGCCGAGCGCCTCGCCGGCTTCGGCGGCGCCGCGCGCTGCGAGGCCGATCCCTGGGCCGACCGCGAGCTGTGGTGCCCCGCCTACCGGATCGACCGGATCGCCTCGGCCACCGGCAGCGGCGACTGCGCCATTGCGGGCTTGCTGGCTGGCGTGCTGCGCGGGCTCGCGCCCGAGCGCGCCATGCGCCTGGCCTGCGCCGCCGGCTGGCACAACCTGCTCGCGCTCGATCCGCTTTCGGGATTGCCCGACTGGGCGG
>MVZB01000362.1 GCA_002068205.1 candidate division BRC1 bacterium ADurb.BinA292 | reverse complement strand
GGCGGGGATGTGGGAAAATACCGGCCTCTACGGGCGGGATCGCGAAGGTCCGCGGCAGCGCCGCCGGACGAATCTAGCGCGATTCCGTGCGTGCCACTCGCCCGCGCCCGCGCCGTCGCGCGCGCTGCGCGGGCCTCGCCGCCAGATCATGAGTCAACACCGGACCAATTTTTTCCGCTTCCTGCGCTATGTGCTGCCCTACAAGAAATACATCGTGCTGGCCGCGCTGGGGGGCATGGTCAAGTTCACGGTTCCGCTGCTGTTTCCCAAGCTGACGCAGCACCTGATCGACGAAGTCTTCGGCAACGCGGCGTTGACGCCGGCGGAGAAAACGCGCGAATTGCTGACGTTGTCGGGCGGGCTGATCGCGCTCTATCTGGTCGTCTACGCCCCGTGGACGTATCAGCGCCACTACTTCGCGGGGAAGGCGGGCCATCGGTCGGTGTTCGACCTGCGCTGCGACCTGTATTACCGCATCCTGCGGATGTCGCATTCGTTCTTCAGCCGGAACAAATCGGGGGCGATCGTCTCGCGGCTGATCAGCGACATTCAGCTCGCGCAGAACCTGGTCGGCAGCGCGCTGACCAACGTCTGGATGGACGCCTGCGCGCTGATCGTGCTGCTGTGGTTTCTGATCAGCATCGATCCGCCGACGACGGCCGTGGCGCTGGCGACGATGCCGCTGTATCTGTATTTCTTCAAGAAATTCGGGCGGAAGATCAAATCGGCGAGCTACGACGTGCAGCAGGAAATCGCGACGATGTCGGGCAACGCGAACGAGAAGATCGCGGGCTCGACGATCGTTCACGCGTTCACGCAGGAGGCGCGCGAGGAGAAGGCCTTTCTGCGCGAGTCGGAAAAGCTGTTCCGCAAGGTGATGCGGACGATCACGCTGCAGGGGATGAACATCACCTGCATGTCGACGCTGACGAACATCGCGCCGGTGATCGTGATGCTCTACGCCGGGATGCGGGTGATCGGCGAGCGGATGACGGGCGGCGAGCTGGTGGCGGTGCTGATGTATCTGGGGCCGCTGTATCTGCCGCTGCAGCGGTTTTCGGAGCTGAACGTGATCTTCGCCAACTCGATGGCGGCGATCGACCGGATCTTCGAGATCATCGACGAGAAGCCGGAGATTGCCGACCGGCCGAATGCGGCGGCGCTGCCCGACGTGCGCGGCCGCGTCGAGTTTCAGGACGTCGTCTTCGGCTACCACGACGATCAGCCGGTCCTGCGCGGGGTGAGCTTTGTTGCCGAGGCCGGGGCGAAGGTCGCGCTGGTCGGTCGGAGCGGGTCGGGCAAGAGCACGCTGATCAGCCTGATTCCGCGGTTTTATGATGTGCACAGCGGGGCGGTGCGGATCGACGGGCACGACGTGCGCGAGGTGAAGGTCAAATCGCTGCGCCAGCACATCGCCGTCGTGCTGCAGGATCCGATCCTGTTCAGCGGGACGATCGTGGACAACATCCGCTACGGGCGGCCGGAAGCGAGCGATGAGGAGGTCCTGCGGGCGTGCCGCGACGCCAACGCCCTCGATTTCATTCATGAATTGCCCGACGGGCTGAACACCGAGGTCGGCGAGCGCGGGGGATTTCTCTCGGGCGGGCAGCGCCAGCGGATCACGCTTGCGCGGGCATTTCTGAAGAATCCCCGGATTTTGCTCCTCGATGAGCCGACCTCCGCGCTTGATTCGGAGTCCGAACATTTGATCCAGGACGCGCTGGAGCGGCTGATGAAAGGGCGGACGACGTTCATTATTGCGCACCGGCTGTCGACGATCACCGGCGCCGATACGATCCTGGTGATGGAGGACGGCCGGATCGTGGAAGCGGGCTCACACCGCGAGCTGCTGCTGGCCGGCGGAATCTATCGCCAGCTTTGTGAACAGCAGTACGGGTTCGCGCGCCAGTCGATTGAATTCATCAGCGGCATTGCGGGGTAGGGGTTGACGGCGGGGGGGAGGTTCGTCTCCTCCGAGGGGATCACGAAAGTCACGAAAGAGCACGAAAGGAATGGATGAGCTGAAAGTTGGCCCGGCGCCGAAGGGCTCGAGAGCCGAGGACGAGGGACGATTATAATGTGAGCGGAGGGGAGCAAGGTGGACTGCGTGGAACAGGCCGAAATTGAGAAGCCGTGGGTGGCGATCACGCAGGGGGACCCGGCGGGGATCGGCCCCGAGTTGTGTCTGCGGGTGATGCATGACCCGTCGGTGCGGGATGTGTGCCGGCCCGTTCTGATCGGGGACGATCAGGTGATGCGACAGGCGGCGGCGATGCTCAAGCTGCCGCCGCCGCAGATGACGCTGACGGTGGATGCGCTGCTGGAGGGGGACGGGCTGGGTGCGATGGAGGCGCCGGTGCTGGTCGATTGCCAGATGATCACGGCGGAGGTGACGCCGGGGCGCGCGACGCGGCGCAATGGGGAAGCCAGCCTGCGGTATATCAAAGTGGCGATCGCGGCGGCGCGGGCCGGGCGCGTGCGGGCCGTCACGACCGCGCCGATCACGAAGGCGACGCTGCACATGGCGGGTATCGACGAGCCGGGGCACACCGAGATTTTCGCGCACCGGACGGGCACGACGAACTACGCGATGATGCTGTACAGTCCGCGGCTGGCGGTCAGTTTCGTCACGTGTCATCAGTCGCTGGAGAGCGTGCCGGGGGCGCTGACGATCGACGCGATCTGCCGGGTGACCGACCTGACGGGGCGGACGCTGCGGCGGTTGCGCGGGGCGGA
>MVZB01000361.1 GCA_002068205.1 candidate division BRC1 bacterium ADurb.BinA292 | reverse complement strand
TTCCGGCTGCAGCGTCACGACGCTCCACAGATACGGCCCCAGCGTGCGGCCCGACCACTGCGACCCCCAGCGGTGGTGCAGCGCCACGCCCAGCCCCAGGATCACCTGCACGATCAGCAGCCCCACGATGATCAGGTCCATCGTCGTCGTGATCCGCTGCAACGGGCCCGAAAACACCCGCCGCACCGCCAGCACCGTCAGCCCGCCGAGCGCCAGCAGCGCCGCCGCCACCCCCGCCGTCTCCACGGCGAGTAAAAACCCGCGATTCGCGACCAGCGACTGCCACAACCCCGGCGCGACAAACGGGACCAGGTGGCCGATGAACACGACCAGCAGCCCGACGTGCCACGGCAGCGACCCCCAGCGCAACTGCTTGCGCTCGAGAAACTGCGACGACAATGCGCTGTAGCTGAAGCGGTTGCGCCGGTAGCGCCAGATCGACCCGGCGACGAGCGAGACCAGCGCCAGATACGGCAGACCGAGAAACAGAAACGCGTCAAGCATGACCGGCAACCTCGCGGGCGACCTCGAGTTCCAACAATCCATGGATCGATTGCAGCAGGTAGGAATACGGATTGCCCGACCGGGCGAGCGCATCGCGCATCTTCGCCGCCGCACCGACCAGGCACAGCCGGCACAGGTCGCGCCACTCCTCGTCGCTGAAGTGCGGCGCAAAGCGCAGGATCACCCCCAAATGGTCCGGCAGTTCCCCTCCGCGCGCGAATCCGGCCGCGCCATACGCTTCGTCCAGGCCGGTCATCAGTTGCGCGCGCTTGAAACTCTCCTCCCCGAACAGGTGCACGCTCACATACAGAATGCACGCCGGGTTCAGCTCGAACGTACGCGCGTGCAACTCGGCCCGCCCGCCGTCGTCCAGCCGCGCCAGTTCGCGGGCCAGTGCGTGAAGCCGTTCGGCCGCGGCCAGGTCAAACCGCGCGGCCAGCCGGCACACTTCCGCCAGCCGCGCGTCGAGTCCCTCGTCCGGCGGCTCGAACAGCTCCCCCAGCGCCGGGTAGAGCCGCTCCCGCATGCTTCCCTCGTTCTGCTCGTTCACCGTCAGTTCCCCCTCGCCGGCGTCGTCGTGAATCCCAGGCCGCAGCTTCCCTTGCACGCTTCGGCCATGCAGCTCGTCTCGTCCATCGCCTCCTCGCGCTGGATCGGCGGCATCACGAACCGCGCGTTGGCGTCGCACAGCGTGGTCAGCCGGTAGATCTCCTCCGCCTGCCGCGCCGTCAGGTTCGCCTCGCGCAGCACCTGCGCCACCCGTTCCGGGCTCACGTCGTCCAGTTCCTTCGCCCGCATCGCGTATCGCACGGCCAGCAGCTTGCGCATCACCTCCTCGACCAGGTCCACGTTGCCGGCGCTGAACAGCGCCGCCAGGAACTTCAACGGCAGCCGCGCCTCGCCGATCTTGCCGAACAGCTCCTCCAGATCGTGGCCGTAGATCCCGTCGTTCATCCGCCCCATCACCGGCAGCAGCGGCGGCACGTAGAACAGCATCGGCATCGTCCGGAATTCCGGGTGCAGCGGCAGCGCCAGCTTCCATTCCATCACGTACTTCCAGATCGGCGAGCGCTGCGCCGCGTGCAGCATCTTCTCGCCGATCCCCGCCCGCCGCCCCGCCTCGATCACTCGCGGATCGTGCGGATCGAGCAGCGCCGAGCGCTGCGCGTCCACCAGCCCCGCGTCCGGCGTTTTCATCGCTTCCACCAGCCGCTCGGCGTCATACAGCATCACGCCCAGGTAGCGGATCCGCCCCACGCACGTGTGGAAGCACGCCGGCGCCTGGCCGGTCTCCACCCGCGGATAGCACAGGATGCACTTCTCGCTCTTGCCGGTCATCCAGTTGAAATAGATCTTCTTGTACGGGCAGGCCGCGATGCAGTTGCGCCAGCCCCGGCAGACCTCCTGGTTGATCAGGACGATCCCGTCCTCGCCCCGCTTGTACAGCGCGCCCGATGGGCACGCCGCGACACAGCTCGGGTTCGCGCAGTGATTGCAGATCCGCGGCAGATACATCATCGACAGCCGCTCGACCTCGAACAGCATCCGCCGGTCGTCGTCGCTCAACGCCTTCAGGTTGGGATCGTTCTCGGCGTAGATCGGCGAGCCCGACAGATCGTCGTCCCAGTTCGGCCCCGCTTCGATCTTCAGCTCCTCGCCGGTGATCTGGCTCACCGGCCGCGCCGTCGGCTGGTCCTCGCCCGCCGCCGCGTCCATCAGCTCGCTGTACTGATACGTCCACGGTTCGTAATAATCGTCCAGCCCCGGCTGGTTCGGGTTGTAGAACAGTTTCAGAAACGCGTCGGCCTTGCTCTGGCAGCGCAGCTTCAATTCGCCGTCGTCGCCCACTTTCCACCCGCCGTTGTAGTTGAGCTGGTCTTCCCACAGCGTCGGGTAGCCGGTCCCCGGCTTCGTCTCGACGTTGTTCCACCACATGTATTCGGCCCCCGGCCGATCGGTCCACACGTTCTTGCACGCCACGCTGCACGTGTGGCAGCCGATGCATTTGTCGAGGTGAAACACCATCGCCGTCTGCGCCCGCACGTCCATTAAATCTCTCCCGTCTGTCCCGCCAGAGTCTGTTTCATCCGTCCCTCGTCTGTCGTCCTCGTGATCGCTCCTGAAGGCCTGCCCAATTTCGTCCCCTCGTTGTGAACCCGCGGTTCATGAGCTACTCGTAATCGCCCCCAACGGCCCGCCCCAATATTTCTCCTTACGTTCTACCTCCGCCTCATGATCACCGCG
>MVZB01000360.1 GCA_002068205.1 candidate division BRC1 bacterium ADurb.BinA292 | reverse complement strand
CCCAACTCACCGATTCAACCCGCCCCACACCCCGCCGACAAGCGTCAGCAGCCAATCCGGAGATTGGCGTTCAAAAATTTCCCCCACACGCCCGCTCATCCCCCGTCCTCCCTGACCTCTTCCTCCACCCCGTCCCTCAAGTCCCTCACCTGCACCCGCCGGCCCGCGCCAACGCCCCCCTCCTTCCAGCCGCCTCTCTCCTTGATCACCCCTGCGCCCCTCACCGATTGGCATCCGCCCCCTCCCTTCATCGCGCCTTCCCCGCTTGCCGCCTCCTCAACACCCAGCCGAATTCAACCCCGGATTCGGCCGCTTGCTGTTGCCCTGCAACCTCACTTTAAAATTTGAACAACAATCACTACACTAGGTTTCACTTCTTAAGATCTGGGTCAGGATACGGAACTTGACAGGCGCCGTTTGAATCGGGGCTGGGAGGGATCAACGATGAATCAACCGCTGATCGATGCCGTCCGGGCGGGGGATCCTGAGAAAGTCAGGGAGTGCCTGCACGCGGGCGCCGATCCCAATATGAAAGACCAGAAGGGTGAGGACGTGTTGTCCATCGCGATCGATGATTCGCCGGAATCCGTGGAGGTGGTGCGAGTGCTGCTGGACGCGGGCGCCGATCCGAATTGCCAATGGGATGATTGCGTCCCCTTGACCTGCGCCATTATCGACAAGAACCTGGATGTGATCGAGTTGCTGCTGCAGCGCGGGGCTAACCCGAATCTCGTGATCGACGGGGGGACGCAGTACGATTTCGCCGATTTTGATTATCGACATGATGAGTATGATCTGAGACTGCCCGTGGAACCGACGGAAGCAGAGCAGGGAAATGAAGAGGCATGGCTCGCGATGCTGGACCGGTTGGCGCTCGAATACGGGAAGCGTCCGCCGGAGGTCCTGCATCTGCTGCGCAAGTATGGCGGACGGTCGCTGAGGGAACTGCGGGACGAACCGAGGTAAAACCCGCCCAGAGAGAATGGGGAGCAATTCGGTTGCCCGCCTCGGCGGCTCGCCGTAGGGCTTCGCGGGGGGGCCGCTCCCACACGAGCATCGTCGCTGGGTCGGCGGGCTTGCGCGGCGGCTTGGTTCTGGTACCATGGAGAGCGGCGGCGGGAGCGGTTTCCGCTGGCGCAGACTCGCGGGCCCCGCGGCGCGAGCATGTTTTCGAAAGCCGGGGACGAGGGACGATTTTCAAGCGAGGTTGCATGGACCATGGCCGACGAGGACCCGCAGTCCGGCACCCAGCGTGATCTGATCGGTCATGTCTGGGTCGAATCGGGACGGCTGCTGCTGACCGATCCGATTTACCGCGAGGAATTCGACGAGGAGACGCTGGCGCGGGCGGGGGACCGTGCGCAGCGCGCCGGCCTGCTCAACGACGGCATGGCGGCGCTGTTCCAGACTGGGATCCGGATCGGGCGCTATCCGGTCTACGCCCACCGATTCGCCAACGGGGCGCTGGCCCGCGTCGAAATCGACTTGCAGGCGTCGGCGCCGGAAGCGGAGGGCTAGACGTGGCGCTGTGGGACGGACGCCCGCCCGATGCCGTCGCGCCGGCCGATGCGGTCGCCGTGGTGCACGCCTTCCTGACGCGCTGCCGGCGGTGGGCGCGGGAGCAGGAACTGCCGCGGCGCCACCGGGAAGTGGACCAGACGTGGAATGCCGCCGCCGCCGCCCGGCTGCACGCCTGGTGCGCCTACCTGGAATTCACGGAGCACGCGCTGCGCGAACTGGAAGCGGGCGCGCTGGATGACTGGTTCGGCGAGGCGCAGCCCGAGCCGCCGGCGGAGCAGCGATGAACGCCGACGCCCTCCCCCCCGCCGCCGATGCGCCGACCGGGACGGACCGGCTGCGGTTGTTCATCGCGATTGAACTGCCGGGCGCGATCCGGGAACAGGTCGCCGGCCTGGCGGAGAACCTGCGCAAGGGGATCGCCTTTACGGGCGCGCGGCCGACCTGGCTCAAGCCGGAGGCGATGCACCTGACGCTGGTGTTTCTGGGGAGCCAGCCGGCGGGGGCCGTCGCGCCGGTCGCGGCGGCCCTGGAGCGACTCGGCCGGATGTATGCACCCCTGCGGATCGAGCTGAAGCGGCTGGGGGTCTTTCCCCACTGGCGCGGGCCGCGCGTGCTGTGGGTCGGCGTGCGCGACCGGACCCATCAGCTTGAGGGGCTGCGCCGTGAACTCGAGTTGTCGCTGGCGCCGGTGGGTTATGAGCCCGACGGCCGGCCGTTCCGGCCCCATCTGACGCTGGCGCGGTTCAAGTCGCCGAAAGGCTCGCCGGCGGTGAAGAAGGTGGTTGAGACGCACCAGGAGTTTCTCTTCGGGCCGTTCGTCGCCGGCGAACTGGTCCTGTTTCAGAGCGAGCTGAAACCCGAGGGGGCCGTGCATACGGCGCTGCACCGGACGGTGCTGGTCGCACCGGCGCCCTATCGAAACGAGGTGGAACCATGAAACAGCAACCGGTGATCTGCTGCCGGGCGCTCTGGCATACGCCGATCGGTCCGATGGCCGGGTCGGCCAGCACGCGCGGCATCGTGGATCTGCGATTCCCGCCGGCGGACCAGCTTGTGACGCCGGCGGACCTGATCGGGGAAGTGGAGCGGATCGATTACGAGGAACACGCCGAGGGGGCGCCGGCGGCGGCGCGTGCGCACCTGGCGGCGCTGGAGGACTACCTGCAGGCGTATTTTCAGGGGGAGGAGGCGCCGGCGCCGCCGCTG
This sequence comes from candidate division BRC1 bacterium ADurb.BinA292, assembly GCA_002068205.1. Lineage (GTDB taxonomy): Bacteria > Sumerlaeota > Sumerlaeia > MVZB01 > MVZB01 > MVZB01. The sequence continues at coordinate 63 of MVZB01000360.1, read as the reverse complement.
GATGAAACGGGTTTATCCGAGTTCACCCGGCGGGTGTGGCGGGCGGCGCGCGCCGTGCCGGCC
>MVZB01000359.1 GCA_002068205.1 candidate division BRC1 bacterium ADurb.BinA292 | reverse complement strand
TGATGTAGCCGCTGTGCGTGACGGTGATCACCATCCGCTCCTCGGCGATCAGGTCCTCGACCGTCAGTTCGCCTTCGGCGTCGACGATCTCGGTCATCCGCTCATCGCCGAACTTCCGGGCCACCGCGTCCAGCTCGTCGCGGATGATCGTGGTCACCTTGTTGGGGTCGGCCAGGATCGCGACAAGCTGCTCGATGAGGGCGGCCAGTTCCTGGTGTTCCTGCTGGAGCTTTTCGATTTCCAGTCCGGTCAGCCGGCGCAGCGGCATGTCCAGGATCGCCTGCGTCTGCTCGTCGGTGAGCCCGAAGCGTGATTTGAGGCTCTGGCGCGCATCGTCGGTGGAGGACGACGACCGGATGATCTTGATCACCTCGTCGATGTTGTCGACGGCGATCAGCAGACCCTCGACGATGTGGATCCGCCGGCGCGCCTTGTCCAGATCGAACTTCGTCCGGCGCACGACCACCTCGCGGCGATGCTCCAGATAACACTGCAGCATGCGCTTGAGCGAAAGGTAGCGCGGACGGCCGTCGACGAGCGCGAGCAGGATGATGCCGAACGTGACCTGCATCTGCGTCATCTTGTAAAGCTGGTTGATGATGACCTGCGGGACCTCCCCCTTGCGCAGCTCGATCATGATCCGCATGCCGTTCTGGTCCGACTCGTCGCGGATATCCGAGATGCCCTGGATCTTCTTGTCGCGGGCCAGCGTCGCGATCTCGGCGATCAGGTTGGCCTTGTTGACCTGATATGGAATCTCAGTAACGATCAGCGAATCCTTGCCCGATTTCTGCTGTTCGACCATCACGCGCGCGCGCAGTTGAATCCGGCCGCGGCCGGTCTCGTAGGCCTCGCGAATGCCCGCGCGGCCGTAGATGTAGCCGCCGGTGGGGAAATCGGGCCCCGGAATGACCCGCATCAATTCGGGCAGCGTCGCCTCGGGATTGGCGATCAGGATCTTGAGCGCCGTGACCGTCTCGCGCAGGTTGTGCGGGGGGATGTTGGTCGCCATCCCGACGGCGATCCCCGCCGAGCCGTTGACCAGCAGATTGGGGAACGCGGCCGGCAGGACGGTCGGTTCCATCACGCGCCCGTCGAAATTCGGCATGAACTCGACGGTGTTCTTCTCGATGTCCTGCAGCAGCAGCTCGGCGATCGCCGTCATCCGGCACTCCGTGTAACGGTAGGCTGCCGGCGCGTCGCCATCCACCGACCCGAAGTTGCCCTGCGGATCGATCAGCGGGTAGCGCAGGTTCCAGTCCTGCGCCATGCGGACCAGCGCGTCGTAGACCGCGCTGTCGCCGTGCGGATGGTATTTCTTGAGCACCTCGCCGACGACGCCCGCGCACTTGCTGTGCTGCTTGTTGTGCTGCAAACCCTCGTCGTGCATGGCATAAATGATCCGCCGATGGACCGGCTTGAGGCCGTCGCGCACATCGGGCAGCGCGCGCATCACGATCACCGACATCGAGTAGTCGATGTAGGAGGCCTGCATTTCGTCTTCGATGTTGACCGGGGTAATGTTCTGGCGGTTCATTTCCTGCATGGATCGGGCCTCGGGACAAGCGAGAATCGGTCGGGGAGGGCGCGGCAGCGTTCCCGGCGGGTCAATTTGACCGGATGCGCGGGGCTGGAACGACCCCGCGAACCAGCCCCTCCACCAATTTAGGGGATCGGGAAGGAAGAAGCAAGGACAGGGAACCGCCCGAAACCCCGCGAAAACTTGCAAAGCGCCAAGGAAGAACGGCCCCAGGATGAAAAACCGGGATCGGTATCGGAATCGGGATCAATATCGGAATCAAACAACCCCGCAACCGCACGGAACTCCGCGGTGACTCCATTTTGCCAACCGCATGAGCGGCTGGTTTTCTGATCCACGGCGAATGTCGGAATGGTTCGAATAGATCACTAGAACGGGCGAAGCCGGACGAGTTTTCGTGGAAGGGCCAAATGACCGCTCAACTCCAGCGACTGATTGACGACGCGCGCGGCATCTTCCAGGCGGCGCTGGCGGGCGTCGCGCCCGCGCGTCTTCTGCTCCGCCGGCCGTTGTGCGAACTGGCCCGGCGCCCGCTCGCCGACTACGCCCGGATCGTCGTCGTCGGCGTGGGCAAGGCCGCCATCGGGATGGCGCGGTCGATCGAGGAGCAATTGGGCGACCGGCTGACCGAAGGGTTGATCACTGTTCCGCACGGTTACCGGGATCAGGCGGGCGACGCGGCGCTCCCGCGCCGGATCGAACTGACCGAGGCGGGGCATCCGGTGCCCGACGAAGCCGGTCGGCGCGCCGCCGAGCGCGCCCTCGCGGCGGCGCGCGGCTGCGGCCCCGACGATCTGCTCGTCGTCCTCGTTTCGGGCGGCGGGTCGGCGCTCTGGCCGGCCTTCGCCGAGGACCTGTCGCTCGACGACGCGCGGGCGACGTTCAACGCGCTCCTGGCCAGCGGCGCGAGCATTCACGAGGTCAACGCGGTGCGCAAGCATCTGTCGCGGATCGGCGGCGGTCGCCTTGCGGCGGCGGCCCGGCCGGCCGAGGTTGCCGCACTGCTGATCTCCGACGTGCCGGGCGACGACCCGGGGGTTATCGCCAGCGGGCTGACGGTCCCCGACCGCTCGACGTGGCGCGAGGCGCTCGACGTCGTCCGCCGCTACGGGATCGAGCAAAAGCTCCCCGCCGCCGTCCTGTGCCGGCTTGAGCGGGGCGCCGTCACCGGCGCCGATGAGACGCTCAAGCCGGGCGACCCGGTGTTCGCGAACGTCACGACGCGCCTCTGCGGCTCGAATCGCGACGCGCTCGCGGCGG
>MVZB01000358.1 GCA_002068205.1 candidate division BRC1 bacterium ADurb.BinA292 | reverse complement strand
ACTCTGCGCCGCGGGGCTCTGCGATTTCCTGGCCGCCGAGGATCCCCCCGGCGATCGTCCTCTGGCGCCTGGAGATCCTCTCGTTGCTGGCCGACCTGGACCAGTTCGCCAAGGCGCGCATGGACGTCGGCGAACTGGCGAAAAAAACACGCGAGCGGCTCCACGACATGAGCCAGCCGCTTACCGCCGTCCAGGGACGCCTCCAGTTGCTCGCCGCCAAGGCCACCCCCGAGGACCCCAACGCGGAGTATTACCGCGAGATGGTCCGCCTGATGGCCGCCGCGACGCGCCAGATCGCCGAGATGCAACAGCTCCACCGCGCTTTTTCCTGATCCCCCAGAGAGCCTGTGAGCTGCTGTGAACAACCGCTTCGAACGGCTGCGACCTTTCCGGACTCGGTTCACGGCCAGTCCCGTCTGGGACGGCAGAACCCGCAACGCAATTCGTCCCTCACTCAACATTCGTCCCTCGTCCGCGTGATCGTCCTCAAAGCCCCGCCCCAGATTCGGCTCTCGGCTCTCGTCTCTCGTCCGCGGCTCTCGAATACTGACCGCATCTTTCCTTCTCCCCCCCTCGCTCCTCCCGCCGCCCTTCCTCTCGCCGCCCTTTCCCTCCCATGGACGCTGCGTCAGGGCCGTGCTACGATTCTCAGCACATACCCGGCTCTCCCCCGGCTCTCCGGCTGAAAAACATTCGAACCGAAACCATCCGGCTGACGACTCCGAGACGAATCCGAACGGAAAGCGAGATCGTGGCATGTCCGCCCAGGCTTCCGAGCCGACCCCCGCCCCGCCGTCGCGGGCTCAGGCCGCGCCCCGCCCCCCGCGCCGCCGCTGGCCCCGCATCCTCGCGCTGCTCGCGCTGATCCTCGTCATCCTGGCGCTCGCGCTGGTGCTTTACGCCCAATCCTCGCACGCGCTGCGCCATGTCTATCTGCCGCTGATCAACAAGAATCTGAACGGCGAATTGAGCGCGCAAGGGGGTTCCGCGTCGTTGCGCGGCCGGCTCCATCTGCGCCAGCCCGTCATCCGTGACCTGGGCGGGAACGCGATCTTCGAGGCCCGCGAACTGGTGGTCAACGTCGCGCCGCTCTCGCTGCTGCGGCGCAACGAAGCCCCCCGCGTCAACGAGCTGCGGCTCGCCTCCCCGCGCATCGTCGTCCAGGTCGAACCCGACGGCCACCTCAACTGGGAGAAACTGACCAAGGGCGCCGAACCGGTCGTCGAACCCCAGCACGAACCCGACGACGAGCCGGACAGACTCCCGGCGGTCGAGATCCGCAAGATCGAGATCAGCGACCTGGATCTGACCTACCGCGACCGCGACGGCCTGGAGGGTCGGCTGGAAAAGACCAGCCTGACTATTGCCAACCTGGCGCCGGGCGAAACCGCCGCCATCAATCTCGATCTGAACGGCTCGGTCCGCCAGCCCGACGCCGGCATCGACCAGCGGACCCGCCTTACGCTCAACGGCGAGGTCACCCAGGACGACGACCGCGACGGCCTCGGCTGGGAGCTCAACGGCGAACTCCGCAGCGAAGGCGCTTCCCCCGCCGCGCCCGAGCCCGTCACCGTCCAGATGACCGCCGCCACCGCCGGCAACTACTCGCTGACGGGCGACTGGACCATGCGCTTCGAGATCGCGGCCGACACGCCGGAAGGCTCCGTCGGCCGGTTCACCGGCGATGCGCAATGGGCGCGCACGGCCGGCTCGCGCCAGGCACACGTCGAATTCAGCCAGATCAGCCGCGAATTCCTCAACCCCCTGCTCGCCGCCGCCGGCATGCAGTTGGAACAGGCCGCCCTCGACGGGCGCATCGACGTGGAGGGTTCCGCCGACGCCCTGGCGTTCGATTCGACGATCAACGCCGCCAACCTCAGCCTGCGCGTCGGCGCCGGCAAGCCGACCCCGCGCGTCGACGTCGCCTTCCGACAGGCCGGCACGCTCGGCTTCGAGCCGCGCCAGGTCAACTGGCGCGAAATGCTGCTGACTGTCGATGAGGGCGGGCGGCGCGTCGTCGAAGTCACGCTCGATCAGCCCCTCGTCCTCGACCTGGCGCGAGCGCAGGCCGATGCCGGCGGCGCCCTGGCCGGCGAGACCGCGCAGGTCCAGCTCAACCTCAACGATTTCAGCCTCGACGAGCTGGGACCCTGGCTCGCCGCCCTGGGCTCGGCCCCCTCCGACCAGGTCCCCAGCGGCACGATCAACGCCGATCTGACCCTCCGGGTGGCGCAGCTTGGCGGCCGGATCGACGTGACCGGCGCTGTCCGCGGCGGCGCCCTGCGCGGCGGTCCGCTCGGCGACTTGCCGTTCGACCTGAACGCCGATCTCGCGGCCGAACTGACCAACCAGGAACAACTGGCCATCCGCCAGGCCGACATCAACCTGCGCCAGGAGGGCGCCGAGCTGGCCCACGCGGCCGTCAGCGGCCAGCTCAACCTGACCGCGCAGGACGGCCAGCTTGCCCTGGTGGCCGAGCTGCCGCGGTTCGCCCGCGCGATGCGCTCACTCGGCTATCTCCCCGCCCAGTCCCCGCTGAGCGAATCGGGTCCGCTGCGCGCCGACGTCGACCTGGCGCTGCTCGGCCCGGGCGCCTTCCGCCTGACCGGCGACGTCCAGGGCGACAACCTGCAGGTGACCAACCTCGGCGGCGGACCGCTGAACCTGGCGGCCCGCCTCAACGCCGAGCGCGACGCGAAGGGCCTCATCCAGTTTGAGCAGACGCGCCTGGTCGTCAGCGAGGGCGCCGCCGCGCTGGCGACCATGACGCTCGCCGGCGGCATCAACCCGACCGAGCAGGCCGGCCAGGTCTCGTTCCAGGCCGACCTGCCGCAGGCGGTCC
>MVZB01000357.1 GCA_002068205.1 candidate division BRC1 bacterium ADurb.BinA292 | reverse complement strand
CCGCCGTACCGGCGCACCCCATCCCGATCTCGACCGCATCTTCCGGCCCGACCAGTTGGCGGCGTTTCTGGCCGAAGCCGATGTGGTCCTCAACACGCTGCCCGCGACGCCCGGCACGCGCGGGATCATGAACCGCGACGCCTTCGCCGCCATGAAGCCCGGCGCGATTTACGTCAATGTCGGGCGCGGCGCCAGCGACGACACCGACGCGATGCTCGCCGCCCTCGAATCGGGACGCCTGCGCGCCGCCCTGCTCGACGTCACCAATCCCGAGCCCCTGCCGCCCGAGCATCCCCTCTGGCGCATGCCCAACGTCCTGCTGACGTCGCACTACGGCGGCCTGCGCCCCGACTCGCACGCCGCCCGCGAGCGGCTGCTGGTGGAAAACACCCGGCGCTACCTCGCCGGCGAAGCCTTGCTGAACCTGGTCGACCTGAACGAGGGCTATTAGCACCCCCTCCTGCCTCCACTTCGTCTCTCGTCCTCGTCCTCGCCCCAACGGCTTTCCCCGACGAAAGATTGAGTTTTCGCTCATTGAACCGGATAATGTCGCTTCTTGAGGACCTCACTGGAGACCGCCGCCGCGTCTCGCCAGGGCGGGACGACGCGGCCTGATTACTTTTCCCACGGTGAACAGCATGGCCATTGATATCGCCGCGATCCCCGCTCTGGGCGTCGAGCCCATCGCGCCCGACAGCCCGGCGGGGGAGAACCTTCAGGACGATTTCAAATTCGATCAGCTCCAGGCCGACGTGCAGGCGCTCATCAACCAACTGGGGACGACGGCCGAGATGGATGCCGTCGGCGACCGCGAACCCCCCAAATGGGAAAACGTCGCCCTCCAGGCGTTCGACATGCTCAAGACCCGCTCCAAGGATATTCGCATCGCCTCGTTCCTCACGATTGCCACGGCCCACGTCCAGGGCTACTCGGGCCTGGCCGCGTGCATCGAGATGGTCAGTGGTCTGCTGACGAATTTCTGGGACACGATGTATCCGCCGCTGAAGCTCCTGCGCGGGCGCGTCAATACACTCGGCTTCATCGCGACGCACGTCGCCGGCGAGAGCGACGAGCCGGGCGGCCTGATCACGCTGCGCGTCGCCCAGTTGCGCGAGGAACTGGACGAGGCGAAATCCCCCAGCGCCTCGCTCGACGCCCAGCGCCTGGCGGTCGAGAAAATGACCGCCGAACTGGAGGCGCTCAAGGCCTGCCAGGAGCAGATCGGCAAACTGCGCGACCTGATCTACGAAAAGTTCCCGCAGGACAAACTGCCGGCGGTCACCAGCCTGACCGACGCGGTGAAGGCCGCGCTCCCCGAGCTGGAACAACTGGTGGCCCAGAACAAGCCGCGCGAGCCGGCCGCCCCCAGCGCCCCGGCCGCCGGCGGCGAGCCCCGCCCGGCCGCGGCCGCCTCGCGCCCGGCCCCCAGCGCGGCGGCGATCAGCGCCGAATCGCCCGAGGAAGCCTTCAAGGCCATGGGCCGGCTCGCCCCCATGATCCGTCAGGCCGACGCCACCCACCCGGCCGCCTACCGCCTCAGCCGCTGGGCGGCGTGGTCCGCACTGACGATGCTGCCGCCGACGACCGACGGCGTCAAAACGCGCGTCCCCGAGCCGCCCAAGCAGGAGATCGACCAGTGCAACGCCCTGCTCGCCTCGGCCAACTGGATGGCGCTGCTCAATCAGTCCGAGGAACGGATGCAGACGACTCCGCTCTGGCTGGATCGGCAGTTCCATGTCTACTCGGCCCTGGGCGGCCTGGGCGGCGCCTACAAGGCCGCGCAGGAGGCGGTCCGCGGCGAAGTGGCCAACCTGCTCCGCCGATTGCCGGGATTGCAGAATCTGGCCTTCGCCGGCGGCATGCCGCTGGCCGACGCCGCCACGCAGAACTGGATCCAGGATGTCGTCCTGGCCGATAGCGGCGGGGGGGGCGGCGGCTCCGCCCGCGCGGGCGCCCTCTCGACCGACGGCGCCGACGGCCTTGGCGAGGCGCTCGACGATGCCCGCTCGCTCGCTTCCGAAGGCCGGCTGGCCGACGCCCTGCGCAAGCTGCAGGAGGGAGCGCGCAGCCGCGACTCGGGGCGCGCCCGCTTCCTCTGGCGCATGGCGCAGGCGCAGCTCGCCGCCGACAACGGCAAAGCCAAACAGATGGCGCCCGTCTGGGAGGACCTGGTCGGCGAAATCGACCGCCGCCAGCTCGAATCCTGGGAACCCGACCTCTGCCTGGCGGTCTTCCGCGCGCTGTGGCAGGCGACGCGCGGCGACAAGGAGCGCGCCGAATTGAACCAGGAAATGCACCGCCGGTTGTGCCGGCTCGATCCCGCGATGGCGCTGGAGGGTTAACTCTCCGCCGCCGCTTCGAAAAAAATGATATCGAAATCGGTATCCCCATGATCGTGCGGTCCGGCCCGCAAGATCACGATTGACGGATTACATCCCGGCGAGGAAACTCCGCTTAGTTAGGGAGCGTTGTCGCGCATGTCCCCCTTTGACCTTGCGCCGGATATCGACCGCTATCAACGCGTTGTCTTCGTTCTTGCCTTTACCCCGCTGCTGCCGAAGATGGCCAACGCCATCTGTATCCTCCATTCCAATGCCGCGCTGGCCCGCTCCGCCCCCGACTGGATGATCGATCTGCGCTTCACCCATGTCGACATGGACCCGGCTGAGGCCTTCGGCATGGTCGGCGTCGAGCAACCCCCCAATCTGCGCGTCAGCACCGTCTTCCCCCGCGAATCCAGCGCTCATCTGACCACCGACCAGATCAGCCAGGTGCTCAACCACATGCCCGGACGCAACAACGAGCGCCTGTTCGAGGAGTGGAAGCGGGAATGGCAGGGGCGCATCGC
>MVZB01000356.1 GCA_002068205.1 candidate division BRC1 bacterium ADurb.BinA292 | reverse complement strand
GAAGGCGAAAACGCATTGGCGCGTGTTTGCTCCGCGATGGAGGGGCATCGGTCAATTTGCCGTGAAGGATCAAGGCGGCGGCTACAAGGGCCCGTTTTTTGTTGAATCCGGCGCGCGCAATGCGTACGATACCAGTCTTTGTGCGCCCAGTTACCTCCCGCGCGGGAGGCCGCGGCCACAGGTCGCGCGGGTCCACAGGCAATCGCGCATTGCATAGGTAACGGGCCGGAGCACAGGGAGCAGAACCATGGATCAGCTACAGCTTGAACTGAAGCCGCGCGAGGTGGGCCCGAAGCGGGCCAACCGCCGACTGCGGCGCGGAGGGCAGGTGCCCGCGGTCGTCTATGGCGCCGGCAAGGAGCCGGCCATGGTCGCGATCGACAACCACGCGATCGAAATGATCCTGCACGGGGCGACGGGGACGAACAAGCTGTTCAACATCCAGCTCAACGGCGAGCAGCAGCAGGCGCTGATCCGCGATGTGCAGCGCCATCCGGTCAACAACCGCATCCTGCACATCGACTTGATGCGGGTGGACATGGATAAGCTGATCGACGTGGAAGTCAGCGTCCACGCGGTGGGGGCCGATCCCGAGGGGGTGCGCGCCGGCGGCATTCTGGAGCACTTGGTGCGCAGCGTGACGGTCCGCTGCCGGCCGGCCGATATCCCGGCGCATCTGGAAGCCGACCTGTCGGCGTTGCGGCTCAACGAAAGCTTCCACGTCAGCCACCTGGCGGTGCCGGCGAACGTGGAGATCCTGGACGATCCGGAGACGGCGCTGTTCACGATCCTGGCGCCGCGGCTGGAGGAAGAGAAGCCCGAGGGCGAGGAGGGGGCGGCCCAGCCCGAACTGGTCGGCGGCAAGAAGGAGGAGGCGACCGAGGAGTGAGCGCGCGGGCGCCCGAGCGGCCGGTTGCCGGATGCTGACGGATGAAGATCGTGGTTGGCCTGGGCAATCCCGGAACGCGCTACGAGGCGACGCCGCACAACCTGGGGTTCGTCGTGGTCGACCGGCTGGCGCAACGCGCCGGCGCCGATTTTCGCCCGCTGGGGCGGATCAAGGCCCTGGGGGCGGAGGCCCGGCTGGCCGGCCAGCCCGTCCTGCTGGTCAAGCCGCAGACCTTCATGAATCTGTCGGGCGATGCCGTGGGCGAACTGCTGCGGCAGCGCGAACGGCGCGAGGATGACCTGCTGGTCATCACCGATGATGTGAATCTCCCGATCGGCCGGCTGCGCATCCGGCCGTCGGGCGGACCGGGGGGCCACAACGGCCTGCGGTCGCTGATCGCCCGGCTGGGCGGCGACGATTTCAGCCGGCTGCGGATCGGCATCCAGCCGACGTGGCCGGTCGATGATCTGGTCGCCTTCGTGCTGCGCAAACTGCCGCCGCTCGAACGCGAGCAGCTGGCGGAGATGGCCGAACTGGCCGCCGACGCCGCGGAGCTGTGGCTGCGCGAAGGGACGACGGCGGCGGCCGAAAAGTTCAACGGTCTGCGGCGCTTTGCGCCGCCGGCCGATGCCCCCGACGCCGATCGGGGGGGATGAACGCCGGAACCGAGGCGGTTGCCGGCTCCGGACCGGCCCGGCCGGTTCCGGTTCCCTGTTCCGTCCGATCCCACGGGATCTGGTGGCGGGACTTGAATCACTCGTGATCAAACCGAAGGGAGGTCATGTCGCACATGGCCAGGAAGTTGCGCAATTACGAAGCGATGGTGATCCTGGATGCCGGCCTCAACGACCAGGAGACCAATGCGCTGATCGAGCGCCTGCAGAAGGTGCTGACCGACGGCGGCGCGAACCTGAAGGAGGTCTCGCGCTGGGGACGGCGGCGGCTGGCCTATCCGATCCGCAAGAAGAACGACGCCTATTACGTGATTTTCTACTTCACGCTGGAGGGCAGCGGCCAGGTGCTCGAGCAGTTTGAGCGGTCCTGCCGCTTCGACGAGAACGTGTACCGCCACATGGTGGTGCAGGTGCCGCTGAAGAAGCGCGGACTGGAGGTGGCGCAGATCGTGCCCTCGCCGGGCTACCTGGCCGACTTCCGCGTGGAACCGCGCGCGAAGGCGATGGCCCGGCGGCGCGCGTCGTCGCAATACGACGAGGCCGGCGAGGGGGGCGGCGCCGCGACGGCCGTCGAGGAGCGGCCGGCGCCGGAGCAACCCGCCAGCGAAGCCGAGCGCCCGGCGGACGACGCGGCCAGTTCGCAGGACTAACCCGGGGCGGCAACTGACCGGCAACCACGGGCCGGCTGGCCCGATGAGAGGCGGCGACCATGATTGAGATGAACAAGGTGTTCCTGTGCGGGAACCTGACGGCCGATCCGGACTATCGCAATACCGCCAGCGGCTTGGGCGTGGCGAGCCTCCGGCTGGCTGTCAACCGTCGCGGGCGGTTTGACCGCGAGACCGGCCAGGCGCAGGAAGAGACGCTGTTTATCGACGTGACGGCGTGGGATAAGCTGGCCGATTTCAGTCGCAACTACCTTTCCAAGGGGCGGCGCATCTTCGTCGAAGGGCGCCTCAAAATGGATCAATGGCAGGATAAGGAGACCGGCGGCAACCGGTCGAAGATCACGGTGGTGGCCGAGCGGATCCAGTTCGCCGATTCCAAGCCGCAGGGCGAGGGAGGCGGCGCGCCGGGCGGCGGCGGCCGTGCCGAGGGGGGATCGTCGTGGGGCCGCGCCGACAGCGGCGGCGGTTCCCAGGCGCGAGAAGAACCTTCCTACGAGCGCCAGGGAACGGCCGACAACACCGAGGACGACCTGCCGTTTTAGCGGATGTCAGGGATGGCCGCACCGGCCATCGCAGCCGGGGACCGGGCCGTCGCGGCTCGCCCCCAACCAAGACCGGACC
>MVZB01000355.1 GCA_002068205.1 candidate division BRC1 bacterium ADurb.BinA292 | reverse complement strand
CCCGCCGCGGGCGACGGCGCGCTCATAGCGCTCGCACATCGTGATCGCCTGATCCAAGCCGAAACACTCGGTGGCGCAGACCGGGATGCGGCGGCTGATCAATTCATCCATCGCCTCCATGCCCGCCTCGGTCACCGGCACCTTGGCCATGTAGTTCGGGCCGACACGCTGGTGCACGAGGGCCGCCTCGACGATCCGCTCGGCGCTGTGGTCGCGGGCGGGATCGTCCTGGATCGTGACGAAACCGAGCGTGCCGCCACTGGCTTCGTGGATGGGGCGAAAGGCATCCATGAAGCGTCGAGTCGCGGCCTGCACGACCCGATCAGCCGCCACCGAGTCATCCTCGTGGCGCTGGACCTCCTCGTCGATGATCGGCAGGATGAATTCGGGTTCCTGGTCGATCAACTTGGCGCAGTAGGAGGGGTTCGTGGTGCCGGCGATGCAGCCGACGTTCAGCGCGCGGGTCAAGTCGTCGCCGGTCGGATTGTTGATCCAGAGCCGCGTCGGCGTGCGGGCGAAGACGCGACTGAAATATTGCCCCTGCATGGTGTTACTCCTTTGTCGGATCGGGCAGGTCACCCGTGCGAGTCAGTGCAATCAGGTCGACGCCGATCAGCGCGTGTTCCGGTTCAACATGGCGCGCGACGAACGAAACGGTGGCGTTGTCGGGATTATCAAACGCGAACGAGCCCAGACTGATGCGCTGCACGACATGCTCACCGGCGATGCTTTCAATCTGTGAAGCGGACCCGCCCGACGGCGCCGCGGCGGCCGGATGACGCGCATCGAACGTGCTCGCCGCAAGGTGACGGACGGAGTAATGGCCGGCGCCAGAGCGTTCGGTGATATTGTATTGGATTTCCGCGGGCTGGCCCTGGACTTCGATATCGTACTGGCCGTAGGCGGGGCCCTTGGTCACGAGCGCATCCAGCTGGTAGCGGCCCGGCTCCGTGATCGGCAAGGTGAACGTCAGGCGCTCGCCGTCGCGCTGCGGCTCGAACAGCACCTGCCCGTCGCCCGTCCAGAGGTTGAAATTCTTCAGTTCGGTCTTGCGCTGCACGCGCGGCGCCGTCCCACTCGACGTCGTGTAGGCCAGGCGCTCGGCCTCGAGCGCTTCGGAGTTGCTGCCGACGGAGTAGGTGTAGGCGTAAAGGCCGATCGTCAGCACGACCATAATCGTCCACCACAAGCCGAGGCTCCTGATTCCGGTGTGCCGCTTGCGCTCGCCTTCGGGAACCGCCAGGGCGCTGCGCGTCCAGATGACGCCCTTGAGCGCTTCGCGCGGCTTGGGCTTCGTAAAGAGCGAGACAATGATGATCGTCAGGACCGACAGGAGAAAGACGCCAAAGGTGTGGTGCATGAAATTGTCGTAGGGGGCGAGCAGCGGGATGCGCGGGAAGATCACGAAGACAACGAGCGGCAGATAGACGGCGAAGCCGAGAGTCAAGGCGGCGGTGGCGGCCGCCGGGGTGGCGCGCCACCAGATGATGCCGACGAGGAAGACCGCGGCGATCGGCGGGGCGAGATAGTAGAAGACGGTCTGAATCAGGCCGAAGACGGTGGCGCCCTCGGCGCGCGCCATCACGAAGGCGACGATCACGCCGATGAACATGGCGGCGGCGCCGCTGATGCGGCCAACGCGATGGATCTCGCGGTCGTCGGCGTGGGGCCGGACGATGTTCTTATAGAGATCGAGCGTGAAGATCGTCGCCGAGGAATTGGTGATCGCGCTGAGGGTCGACATCACCGCGCTGGTCAGGCCCGCCAGCACCAGCCCCACCAGGCCCGCCGGCAGGAACTGGCGCACCATGAACGGCCAGGACTGGTCGCCGTCGCTCAGTTGATCGTGGAACAGATAGAAGGCGGCGATGCCGGGGATGACGATCAGCAGCGGCAGGATGGCCTGGCTGAACCCGGCCATCACGACGCCCATGCGCGCGTCCCATTCCGAGCGCGCGCCCAGGCAACGCTGCACCATGAACTGGTTGGCGCAGGAATACCACAGGCCGACGGAGGGGATGCCCATCAGCAGGCCGGTCCAGGGAATCATTTCGTGGGTCGAGGGATAGAGGATGATGAACTTCTCGGGCAGGTGTTGCATCAGCTCGTCCAGCCCGCCGGCGTAATACAGGCCGTAAATCGCGGCGACGAGGCCGCCCGTCATCAGCAGGATGTATTGCAGCAGATCGGCCCAGACCGCCGAAAGCAGGCCGCCGTAGATGGTGTAGGTTCCCGCGGCGATGGCCAGAATGATGATCGCCGCGGTCGTCGACACCTCGGGGAAGAAGACGGTGATCGCCTTGGCGCCGGCAAAAAAGACGCCCCCCAGCAGGGCGATGACGAGGCCGATGACGGTCAACAGGGCATAGGCGTAGCGGCAGAAGCGGTTGAAGCGGCGCTCGAGGAACTCGGGCATCGTGGCGATGGCGCCGCGCATGTAGAACGGCAGGAAAATCCAGATCAGCGCGGAAAAGGTGACGGCATTGAGCCAGCACCAGTTGGCGATCGACATCCCGTAGAGGAAGGACCAGCCGACCATGCCGATGAAATGCTCGGTGGAGATGTTCGCGGCGATGAACGAGGCGCCGACGGCGTACCACGGAAGCTGATTGGAGGCGAGGAAATAGCTGGCGGCGTCGCGCGAGCGGGAGCGCGCCGCGACGACGATCGCGAACACGATAATTCCAATGAAATAGCCCGCGAAAATGATAATGTCGAGAAGCTGCAGTTGCATGGTTCAGACCGCGCGGACGGGATCAGCGTTAATTGTTCGCCTGGGCCGCCCGCGAACGGTTGTAGCCCTCCAGCTTTTGCCGCGAGAGAAATTCGGTGCGCTCCGACAGGCCGCGCCCCCCCGCC
>MVZB01000354.1 GCA_002068205.1 candidate division BRC1 bacterium ADurb.BinA292 | reverse complement strand
GCCATTGAGTCGCCGTGCGGCTTAACGGCTATGGGTGGCGAGGAAACCGCGCGCGGGCCGGCCGGGGCGCCGGCCGAGCTGGACGCGCATCGCGAACCGACGCCGGAACCGTCGCGCAGCGGGCCGGCCGGGGTGGGGTGCCCCACGCTGGCGATCGACCTGACGTCGCCCTGCCTGGTGCGGGTCGGCGAGCGGGAAGTGCGGCTCAATCCCCTGGGATTCGATTTGCTGGTCATGCTGGCCGAAGAGCCGGGGCGGGTCGTGCAGCGCGACGCGCTCTACCATCGGCTGTGGGGCGAGGACGGGCCCGAGGACCAGCAACTGGACCGCCACCGGCGTCTGGTGGAAGCGGCGCTGCGGCCGGCGCTCAATGGCGACGGGCCCCGGCCGGTCATCGAGGTCGTGCGCGGCGTCGGGTTCCGGCTGGCGCTGCCGGCGGCGACGGTCCGGGTGAGGACGTGAGGGAGAGCGGGATCAGGGACATAACGGACACAAAGGACGTAAGGGACATCAGAGAAAGCAGCTGATTCAAGTCGGGATTTCGAGCGCCGAGGACGAGGGACGAAAGCCGAGAGCCGAATTTTGGGCGGGCCTTTGGGGGCGATGACAACGACGACGACGAGGGCGAGGGGCGAAGAGGAGGGACGGAACCCGGCGGGTGGCGGGGGCGTGACAGAGGGTACTTGGATCGGCTACAATACGGCCTCTCCGCAGCGTAGGAGGCGCGCGCCCGCCGTGAGTCTGGTCGATTCCCGCACCGTCATTTCCGAAGTCGATCCGCGCGATCCGGCCCAGCGTTACCTCAATCGCGAGAGTTCGTGGCTGGCGTTCAATCGCCGGGTGCTGGACGAGGCGCTGGCGCCGCACAACCCGCTGCTGGAGCGGGTCAATTTTCTGGCGATCTCGGCCAACAACCTGGATGAGTTTTTCATGAAACGCGTCGGCGGCCTGCAGCGCCAGTTGGCCGCCGGCGTGACCAAGCTGTCGATGGACGGCAAGCGCCCGCTCGAACAGTTGCAGATGATCCGCGCGATCGTGCTGCAGGAGGCCGCCGAGCAGGCCGACCTGCTGGTTGAGACGCTGATCCCCGAGCTGCATGAGCAGGGCGTGCATATCCACGGCTGGGCGGAACTGACCGCCGCCCAGCGCGACTGGGTGACCGACTACTTCGACAAGATGATCCTGCCGATCCTGACGCCGCTGGGGGTCGGGCCGGGCCAGCCGTTTCCGTTCATCTCGAATCTGAGCCTGTCGCTGGCGGTGCTGGTCCGCCGCCACGGGGAACGCCAGCCGCGCTTCGCGCGCGTCAAGGTGCCGGCCAACCGGCCGCGGTTCATCCAGGTGCCCGACGAGCTGACGTTCGTGCGGCTGGAGGAGATCATCGCGCACAATATCGGCCGGCTGTTCGTCGGCATGGAGATCATCGAGGCCACGCCGTTCCGCGTGACGCGCAATGCCGACCTGGAGCGCAACGAGGAAGAGGCCGACGACCTGCTGGAGATGATCGAGGAGGAGCTGCGCAACCGGCGGTTCGCCCCGATCGTCCGGCTGGAGACGGTCGATACGATCAGCGAGGAATTGCTGGCCTGGCTGATCCAGGAGCTGGGCGTGGACAGCGCGCGCGACGTTTATCAGTCGCGCGCACCGCTGGGACTGGCCGATCTGGTGGAGATTGCCCGGCTCGACGTTCCGGTGCTGCGGTTCAATACGCCGGCCCCCGTGCTGCACCCGCGGTTGCGGCCGCAGGACTCGGAGCACGACGCCGGCGTCGACCTGTTCAGCGTCATCCGCCAGGGCGACCTGCTGGTCCACCATCCGTTCCAGTCGTTCGCGACGAGCGTGCTGGCGCTGCTGCAGGCCGCCGCCGTGGACCCGCACGTCGTCGCGATCAAGCAGACGCTCTACCGGACGGCGCCCAACAGCCCGATCGTCGCGGCGTTGCTCAAGGCGACCGAGGAGGGCAAGGAAGTCAATGTCCAGGTGGAGATCAAGGCGCGCTTCGACGAGGCGAACAACATCGAGTGGGTCCGGCGGCTGGAGAGCGCCGGCGCCCACGTCACCTACGGCTTCATCGGATTGAAAACCCACAGCAAGACGATGCTGATCGTGCGCGACGAACCGGAGGGGACCCGGCGCTACGTCCACATCGGCACGGGCAACTATCACACCGGCACGGCGCGGCTCTACACCGATCTGGGGCTGTTCACGTGCGACCCGGCGCTGTGCCAGGACGTGGCCGACCTGTTCAACTACCTGACGGGGCACTCGGCGTTCAGCGATTACCGCAAGCTGCTGGTGGCGCCGGTCAACATGCGGCGGCGATTCCTGGAGATGATCCGCCGCGAGCTGGAGCACGCCGCCGCCGGCCGGCCCGGCCGCATCATCGCCAAGATGAACCAGCTGGAGGACCAGGAGATCATCGACGCGCTCTACGAGGCGAGCCAGGGGGGCGTCCAGATCGACCTGATCGTGCGCGGGTTCTGCTGCCTGCGGCCGGGCGTGCCGGGGCTGTCGGAGAACATCCGCGTGATGACGATCATCGGCCGGTTCCTGGAACACTCGCGGATCTACTACTTCGGCAACGACGGGCGGCCGGAGTATTACATCGGGTCGGCCGACTGGATGAGCCGCAACCTGGACTGGCGGGTCGAGGCCGTCACGCCGATTGAATCGCCCGCGCTGCAGAAGGAACTGGATTTCATTCTGCGGACGGTGATGAACGACCACGCGCAGGCCTGGGATCTGCACGCCGACGGGACGTACGTGCGCCGCCGCCCGCGGCGCGGCAAAGGCTCCCAGGCCCAGTTCCTGAAGCATTATCACAAGTTGTAGGCGCGCGGGCCAGCGCGGGCAAACGGCGGGATGAGCCG
>MVZB01000353.1 GCA_002068205.1 candidate division BRC1 bacterium ADurb.BinA292 | reverse complement strand
TTCCACCCCCCGCTCCCCCTGTCCTCATTCTCCGGATCCGCCTCATCCTATCTCCCCCGCCCGCCGATAGATTCTCCAGAACCTCCTTTCCGGAGGCCGATGGCCGATTTTGCCCCCTTCCCTGGGTCGGAAGTCGTTGCGCTTATGGCTACCGAGCAATCCACGGATCCTCGCCTGACGCTCGAGATCTCCGAGCGTGACCTGCCGGTCATGTCCGTCGTCGCCGGCCAGGCCCTCGAGCTCCTCGCCGACGACCGCACGACCAACCGCGAGATCGAGCAACTGATCGGCCGCGATGTCGCCCTCGCCCAGCGCATCCTCGCCGTCGCCAACTCCCCCTTTTACTGCGGCCTGCGCGCCTCGCAGACGATCTCCGGCGCCGTCATGCGCCTGGGCATCCGCCAGCTTCGCCGCGTCATCCTGACCGCCGCCACCGGTGAACTGTTCGACACCGGCGATCCCGTCATGCAGCGCATCTGGAGCCACTCGCTGGCCACCGCGATGGCCGCCGCCCGCCTCGCCGAGGCCATCGCCCCCGATCTGGCCGAAACCGCCTACGTCGCCGGCCTGCTGCACGACGTCGGCAAGATCGTCATCTACCAGCAGCACCCGGCTGTCTACGGCCACCTGCTGGCCGAAGCCGACGCCGCTCAGCGCCCCCTGCACGACCTTGAACAGGAGCGCCTGGCCTATTTCACCCATGCCTCGGTCGGCGGCCTCGCCATCCGCCGCTGGCAGCTCGATCCGGCGCTGACCGAAGCCGCCCGCGCCCACCACCTCCTCGAGACCGAAATCCCTTCCTGGCTGCAACATCACGCGCTGGTCAGTCTGGTCGGCCTCGCCAACCGCCTCGTTGCCGCCGCCGGCCTGGGCGGCCCCGGGCCCTCCGAAGCGCAACTGATCGACTCGCCCATCGCCCAGACCCTCCACCTGACGCCCGAACGCCTCAGCGGCCTCGCTCGCCGCGTCGATCAGGTCCTCGAAGAAAACCGCGCTCACCTCCGCTGACCCGAGGGTCCCCCCCTTCCTCCGCACCCCGGTTTGGCCGATGCTCGATCGCACCAACCCCCCGGTGCGGAGCCCTCCCCTCCACCGCTCACCCCTGATCCCTCATCCTCTCCGCCTCGTCCCCTCAATCCCTAATCCCTGACCCCCACATCATGTTTAAGGCTGGACACGCCCCGAGTTTGTGAATTATGTTACAAAGCCTGTGCAGCACGCGCCCTCCCGGCGTATGCTGAAGGGGTGGCGGCGGGGAGGGGCGCCGCGGCCCCGCGGGATTTCCCGCTCGGTTCGCATTGGCATGCCGGTGCCGCTCACCGCGCGCCGCGGCCTGCGAATGCGGGCGACCCCGGCGACGTGTGCCGCCCCGGCGGGCGCGCCGGATGGGGCGGGGGCGCCTCACACATTTCGAATCGCCGTCACAGGGTCTGACCGGATGCTCGACGAGTTGCGGAACCAGGCGGGGGAGGATCCTTCCCCGTCCGCCGACAACCCCAAAATCCCCAAAGCCGTCATCAAACGGCTCTCGCTCTACACGCGCGTCCTGCAAAAATTCAGCATGAGCGGGATCGAAAAGATCTCCAGCAAGGAATTGGGCGACGCCCTCGGCCTCAATTCCGCCCAGGTCCGCAAGGACCTGGCCTACTTCGGCCAGTTCGGCGTGCCGGGCCTGGGCTATTACGTCGAGGAACTCCGCACGCGCATCAAGTCGATCCTGGGCACCGACCGCACCGTCCGCCTCGCCCTCGTCGGCGTCGGCAACCTCGGCCAGGCCCTCCTCAGTTACACCACCCAGTTCCAGCGCGACGGCTTCCGCGTGGTTGTCGCCTTCGATGCCGACAAACGCAAGGTTGGCGGCGAACGCATGGGCGTCCCCGTCTTTCATGTCAGCGACATGGGCCGCCACCTCAAGGAAATGGCGATCGACATCGTCATGCTGACCGTTCCCGCCGGCGTCGCCCAGCAAGTCACCGATCTGGCGATCCAGGCCGGCATCACCGCGATCCTCAATTTCGTCCCCGAACGCCTCCTCGTCCCCGAACACGTCAAGGTCCACTACGTCGATCTCTCAATCGAAATCGAAAGCCTCTCCTACTACCTCAAATAAGAACTCGTCCCTCGTCCTCGGCTCTCGAAAATCTATCGGGAGCCCGCGCCAGCGGGCTTTCTACTGGCCTCTCGGGGGCCTGACATTGGTGCCAGGCTCGGCCCGCTGACCGATCACTTTAAATTTTCATGACCGTTTCAACGGTTTCCTCCACAACCCGGACAAGCCGATGTTCTCCTCGACAAATCACTTGGCCTTCCGCCCGCCCGCGTGTCACGATGGCAACAGTCCGCGGCGTTCCGCCGCTCGAACTCGCGAGGTCCCTCGCCCCCCATGTCTGCGCCATCCGCCCCCCGCGCCCTGATCCTCACCGGTTACGGCCTCAACTGCGAGGCCGAGACCGCCGTCGCTCTCGCCCGCGCCGGCGCCCGCGCCGATCGCCTCCACCTCAACGATCTGCTCGCCCGGCCCGCCCGGCTCGCCGACTATCAACTCCTCGCCATCATCGGCGGGTTTTCATTCGGCGATCACCTCGGCGCCGGCCGCGTCCTTGCCATCCGCCTGCGCCACGGCCTGGCCGATCAGCTCGCCGACTTCGTCGCCGCCGGCGGGCTCGTCATCGGCATTTGCAACGGCTTTCAGGTTCTCTGCAAACTCGGCCTGCTCCCCGCCTTCACCCCCTTCTCGCGCCGCTCGCCGCAGCTTGTCACGCTGACCCACAACGACTCGGGCGTCTTCCGCGACGACTGGGTGCGCCTGGTCGTCAACCCGGCCTCGCCCTGCGTCTTTACCCGCGGGTTGGACCAGCTCGATCTTCCCGTGCGCCACGGC
>MVZB01000352.1 GCA_002068205.1 candidate division BRC1 bacterium ADurb.BinA292 | reverse complement strand
TGCACCGGCCGCTGGAGCCGCCCCGCCGCCCGCGCCGCGTCGATCGCCTGGCGCAGCCGGTGCACCAGCCGCAGATTGCGGTCGGTGGGCGTCCCCAGCGCCTGGCACGCCTCGCACTCGCACCACACGCCGCTGTCGAACATCCAGAAGTTGATGCTGTCGGCCCACCGCCACTGGCCATCGATCAGATCCTGCACCAGATTCCTGTAGAATTCGGTCACCCCATCCTCGTTGGAATCGCAGATGTTGTCGCCGAAATCATACTCGAAACGGAAGCTCCGCTTGCCCTTCTGCAACCCGTACCACTCCGGATGGACCTCGCTGTAGCTCAGCGCCCCGTCGCCGTTCACGTCCCCCTGGTACTCGCCCTCCCGGTAGGGATCGGCCGGTTTGTTCTCATCCCCGGTGAACCGCGCGACATCATACGGATACGGATGATCGGGGTGAATGAACCGCCACTGCGTATGATGACTGCCGCAGGTCAGCCGGATCCCGCGCAGCTTCAGTTGGGCCCGCTGCTGATCCTCGACCGTCCAGAAATTCATCCGGTTGCGGCCCATCCACTCGATAAACTCGGGCGTGGCGCGGTCTTCCCAGGCCCAAAAGCCCCGGCTGCGGAAGCCCGGCGCCTCGACGCGGTCCAGGGCGGGGATCGCGAACCCCTCCCGCCGCGGCGCCTCCTCGTTCACCTCGCCTGGTCCGTACCAGCGAACCCCGAGTTCTTCAAGCAGTTCATAGGCGGCATACAGCGTCCCGACGCGGTCCGCTCCCGCCAGCGCGAGCACCGGCGGCTCGTGCTCGGGCAGCCCCAGGATGCGGAAGCCCTGCTCCTCGGCCGGAATGCCCAGATCGCCGCCCCGTTCGGCGGCGAGCGCCGCCGTCTGCCGGTTCGTGGCCGGCCCCCCGATCAGGATCGCCGGCCCGGCCAGGTCGCCATCGTCGTCGCGAATCGGAAAATTCCGTTCGTCGTCAGCATCGGCCCCCGTCAGCCGGCAAAGGTAGTCGCGCAGTTCGGTCGCGGCGAGCGCGTGCGTGCAGGTCACCGCTTCGCTGGACTGGGGGTTGCTCCAATCGACGTCCTCGACATAGGCCAGCGCCGCCGCGGCGCTCTCGAACTCGCCCAGGTCGAGCACCAGCGCAACGTCGTGGCCCGGTTGGGCCAAGACCGCTGCGCTCCCGATCGCGAGGAGGATAACCAATGGTAAAGCAAGACGGTGCAACGAACGAAGCATGGGGCGCGCTCCTGAAGGGGAACCCGGGGCCGGTCAGGGAAGGGGAATTGGTCGGGCCGGCGACGTCTGAGCAAACGTTATCCCGGGATGAGCAATCGTTTTCCCATGTCGCCGCCGCCGTGTCAAGCCCGCCCGTTCCCGTCCGGCGCGACGCTGGTACAATCCGGCCATCGGTCGGATCCGTCCGATCCGACAGATTTCCAATTCACTTGAAACTGATCGGATTGCCTGATGCCGGCGACTACGAGTCACCTTCCTGGAGTGCGGGAGCAGAGTGTTGCAACGCAACGCGTCGACACCGCTGTGGATCGCGGCCCTTACTTGAACGCCCCCGCCGACGCCGGACGCTTCGCGCGGTGCGACCGGCTCTCCGCCAACTGAACGCACGAATCGCGCGCCAGAAATTCGTGCTTCACCGCAATCGACTTCTGCGGTTCGTGCGTCCGCACCTGTTTCAGCACCATCTCCACCGCCGCCTTGGCCAACCGGTCGGCGGGGAAGCGGAACGTCGTCAGCCGCGGCCGCGCCACCAGCGACTCATGGATGTCGTCGCAGCCGACGATGCTGATCTCTTCCGGAATGCTGATCCCCCGGTCTCGGAAGGCGTGAATCAGCGCCAGCGCCGTGATGTCGTTGTAGGCCACGATCGCCGTCGGCCGCTCGGCCTGCCGCAGGATCCGCTCGGCGATTTTCTCCCCGAAATCCCCCCGCTCATCGCTCAGCGGATCGGTGATCTCATACACGTCGGGCAGCGCCGGCAGACCCTTGCGCTTCATGAACTCGACATACACTTCCCGCTTGATGTCGTAACTCGGATGGCTCGTCGACCGCCCCGCGAAGATGATCCGCCGGTGCCCCAGGTCGTAAACGTACTGCAGCGATTGCTGCATCACCCAGCGCTCGTCCGCATCAACGCAGTTCTCCGGGTAACCCGTGTCGCAATTGAGCAGGACATACGGCATCTTGCGCTGGCGCAACTCCTCCAGCAACGCCTCCGGCACCTGGTGCACGCAGATCACGCCGTCGACCCCCTGGTTATACAGGAACGACGGGAAGCGCGCCGGCTCGGCCTTCTTGCGCGGCGGCGGGTTGATCATGATCACCAGACTGTGGCGTTCCTCCTCCAGCAGGATGCTGATGTGGCGCGTCAACTGCGAATAGGCGCTGCTGACCCACGGATGCAGACCGAACGGGAAGTACAGCCCGATGGCGCTCAGCGACCCTCGGCGCAACGCCTGCGCCGACGCGTTGGGGATGTAGTTCATCCGCCGGGCGACTGCCATCACCCGCTCGCGCGTCTGCTTGCTGATGCGGATCGCCCCCTTGGCGCCCGAGAGCACTTTGGACACCGTCGCCGCCGAGACCTCGGCTTCCCGCGCCACGTCGTGAAGGGTGATGCGGCCAGGAGGGGTCGATAGTCGGTTGGACTCTTTACCTGCCATGCGCAGTCGATCCTGTTGCCAGATGGGGGCCGGATAATTCTCCGCAAAAATCCCTGAATTCCCGCTTCAGACGCCCGGGCGGAGAATGACAAAGCTACCATCCAAGAATCGCATTGAGGCAACCGACCCTTCAACTAAAAACCCGGGGCTCCGCCCCCTCGCCTCCCCCCCAAAGTCGTCCTTCGTCCCTCGTCCGCGTAATCGCTCCCAACGCCCCCCCC
>MVZB01000351.1 GCA_002068205.1 candidate division BRC1 bacterium ADurb.BinA292 | reverse complement strand
GCGCCGGGCCCCCAGCCGCTCTCTGCGGCGGAGGCCGAGGCGTTCCAGGAGGAGATCCGCCGCGCCTTCGTCATGCAGCAGTACCAGCGGGTGCTGGACCTGGGTGAGCAGCTCCAGAACGGCCCCGGCTTGCCGCAATCGGCGGATTTCTACATGGCGGCATCGCGGATGCGCCTGAAGGAACGGCGCGACGCCGAGGAGGGGCGCAGCCCGTTCCGTCGGCTGAGCACCCAACGCCCCGCGCTCGAGATCCCGGAATCGTCACTCGAAACGGCCGAACCCGGGGGCGACTTCCCGGCAGCGGGGGAGGAACCCGCGGCCGCCGGCGCGCCTGATGAACCCGCGGCGGAGTCCGGCGCGGCGTCGGCGCCCGACGCGGTCCCGCCCCGCGCGATCCTGCGGACGCAGCCGCCGGGGGCGCCGTCGCCGGCCGAGGCGGCCGAAGCGCTGGCCGATGCGATCGAAACGGCGACGGCGGCCGAGTCGCCCGAGGGTGCGGCCGACGCCACGGTCGCCGGCGAGGAACCTCCCACCGTCGAGGAAGCGGGCGACGGTCAACTGATTGCGATGCTGACGCCGACGGCCGGCCCGGAACCGGCGACCCTGCTGCCGACGCCCGCCCCGCCGGCCGCTCCGCTGCTGCCCCCCGCGCCCGCCCAGGGCCGCCCATGGCAGGGGATCCTGATCACAGTTGTCGTTGTCGTCTCGCTGATCTTCATCGCGCTGGTCTGGATGGTCGTCCGCCGCGGCGGCGAGGAAGAGGAACTGGTGCTGGAGGGGGACGGCACGCTGACGCCGGAGGAACAGACCGGCGCCGATCCGATCACGGCGGCGTTGGCGGCGCAGCGCTCCGGATCGGTTGACGCGCTGGAGGATCAGATTTATCCGCTCGGCGAAACCCCGCCCGATACGCTCGCGGCCGAGGCCTCCGACATCCTGCCCCCCGTAGAATCCGAATTTGAGATCGAGCTGGAGCCGATGCGGACGGAGTTGCCGCGCGACGAGGTATCCGCGGCGCCGGAGCCGATCGATGCCGTCAGCGAGGTGGAGGATGCGTTCGTTCTGCCGCTGCCGCGCGAATCCGCGATTGAGCCGGCGGCCGAGGAGGAGCCGCACCCGACCGAGGGCATCGAACCGCTTATCCTGCATCCCGACCAGTTGCCCGCGACCGGATCGGACGAAGAGGACCGCATCCCGCCCGACGCCGTGATTTCGCTGGAGGATGAAGAGGTCGCGCCGGACGCGCAACGCGAGCCGACGGCCCGTTATGAACAGACCGACCTGCTGGAAGTGGATGCGGGCGAAGCCGCGCCGCCTTCCTCTCCGACGCCGGAGGCCGAACCGCCCGCCGCGGAGCCGGACGCCCCCTGGCCGTCCGACGATCTGCTCGAATACGACGCCGATGCCGCCGAGGCGATCGCGGCCGAGGATGGGCCCGAGGCCGACCAGACGCTGGCCGGCGGACTGCTAGACGAGGGGGAGGGCGAGGAAGATGAGGTCTCGGCGTTCGAAGTGACCCACACCTCGTGGCAGACCGAACTGGAGGACACCCAGTCGCTGGGCGAGGTCATCGACGGCGAGCAACGCCCCCAGCCGGGCGACATTTTCCATTCCGATGAGACCGTCGAGATCCATCTGGAGCGGATGCCTGATGCCCCCCCGGCGGCCGATGAGACGGCGTTCAATCTGGAACGGGACCGCGAGACGCTGCTGCCGGCCGATGAACTGGTAGAGCTGGCGCCGAGCCAGGCCGAGACGGTCGCCCCGACCCCCGAACCGGCGGCCCCCCCCGTGACCGCGGCGCGCAGCGAGGCCGAGGAACTCTTCCAGCAGGAGTGCCGCAAAGGCCTGGAGGAATTCCGCCAGGCGCGCTGGTCGGAGGCGGTGCACCATCTGTCGATCGCGGCGGCGTTGCGCCCCGAGGCGCAGGAGGTCAAGGAAAAGCTCCGGATCGCGCGGCGCAATAAGAAGCAACAGGAACAGGGCGTGTAATCCTCGGAGTCGGCGAGTCGCCGGTCGCCGGGATCCGTCCAGGCGACCGAGGATCGCGCGCCTTTGGCTGGATTGAGCCGCGGGTCGGGTTTGGGCTTTTATCCGGCGGCTGCCTCCCTGTTTGCGATCAACGGCTGCTTTCCGCTATACTGTTGCCCTTCGCGGTCGATCCCGGCCGGATTCACCCGCAACGAGGCTTGGCAGGATGACGCTATCCCCGGTTTTTCGATCCGAGCGCGCCGTGCGCCTGCTGGAGGAGCATGGCATCTGGGGTCGGCTCAGTTCGGCCGCCGCGCAGCAGGCCGAGGGCGTCCAATGGGTTGCCGCCGAACTGGGGGAGTTGATCAGCGAGCGTCACCTGGCGCCGCCCGCCGACGACCGGCCGCTGACACCCGGCGACGGTCCGCTCAGTTTCATGCAGGAATACTTTTTTCTAACGCTCTTTCTGTCGCTGTTTGAGTCGCTGGGCATCTCGCCGGATCGTTTCCCGTTTTACGCGCGGCTCAATTTCTGCATCAAGGGGACGATCACGGCGGCGGATAATCTGTTCGACGGCCAGAGCAAAAGCCTGCTGCCGCTGCGCGAGGTGGAAGGGGCCTGCTTCGGCTCGATCCTGCAGCTCATGTGCTTCGAGCGGCTGCTGCGGCGCGTCGGCGACCGCGCCGTCAACGACGGCCTGTTCTCCGCCACCGCGTTCGCCGAAGTCCAGCGAGGCCTCCTCGATCGCATGGCCGAGATCGGCCTGCTCGAGGGCTCGGAGGAGGCCGGCGTGAGCGAGATCCCCACGCCGCGCCAGATGATCGATCACGTGCATCGGGTCCGCGGCGGGATGCTGTTCGGCCTGGCGTTTGTCGCGCCGGCGATTCTGGAACGCGGCGCGATCGGCGAGCGCGTGGCGGCGGCCGAACC
>MVZB01000350.1 GCA_002068205.1 candidate division BRC1 bacterium ADurb.BinA292 | reverse complement strand
CCACCGTGCCGCGTCCGATGCGCCGGCCGACGAAATACACGAGCCAGACCGTCGCCGCGCCGAACAGCGCCATATAAACCCGCCCGAGCCAGAGCAGCCAGCCTTCCATGCCCCCCTCCAGCGGACGGAAGCCGGGAAACGTTGCGTTGACCCACGGGAAGACGGCCTGGGCCGGCTGATACCACAGCCACATCGTGTTCATCAGGAACGACGGCTGCATGTAGCCGTGGTAGAAGCCCAGTTCCTCCAGCGCCAGCACATCGACCATCTTGTCGATCTCGTTGGGGTAATCCCAGTAAGGCGGAAGCTGGTAGGTGTTGAAGGTGACGCGCAGAACGAAGGCACCAAGGACGATGAGCCCCAGCAGGATGGGCCGGAGGCGGCGGATTGCGGAGCCGGTGCGGGCAGGGGAACGAGGCATGAGGGGATGCAGGCCTGGGGAAAATGGGGTCGGCGCGACCCGGCGGCGGGATGCCGTGAGATTCCCAGCCGGGGCCGAAAAACCCGCCGAGCGGAGCCTATCTTGTGACGTCGCGGGGAAAAAATGTCAAGAAGCGCAGGGGGCGTGGGCGGCCCTGCGAAGACGAAGACGAGGATGAGAGAGCGCGCAACGAGAGAGAAGGTTTGGCGGCGAAAGCGGCGAGAGCGAAGGGCCCGACCGCGGTTGCAAACCGTTTCCCTGCTTGAAACAATTAAGATCGGCGACGATGGCCGACGGAAGGCCGAGCGGCGATGGTGAGCGGATGTGGGGGAGTGGAGTTTGGGGGCGATTTTCGAGGCCGAGGCCGAGGGACGAGAGCCGACAGTCGAGGACGATTTTGAAGCGAGGACGAGGGTCGATTTTTTGTTGGAAGGGTGGAGATGATGGACCAGGACGGCCCGATGCATGACGAATTCCCGATCCTCAGGGACCGCGTGTATCTGAATCATGCGGCGGTGGCGCCGATTCCGGCGCGGGCGGGGCGCGCGCTGCGGGAGTTCGCCGACGAGGCGGTCGAGGGGGGCGGCGCGCTGTGGGGCCGGTGGGCCGCGCGACTGAAGGCCGCGCGCGCCGAGGCGGCCCGGCTGCTTGACGTTCAGGTCGACGACGTGGCGTTTGTTCACAACACGACGCACGGTCTGCTGTGCATCGCCAATTCGCTGCCGTGGCGCCCCGGCGACAACATCGTCGGCATGGCCGCCGACTTTCCGGCGAACGTTCATCCCTGGCGCAACCTGGCGCAGCAGGGGGTGGCGCTGCGCGCGGTCGAGCCGGGTCCGGATCAGCGCTACCGCGCCGAGGATTTCGCGGCCCTGTTGGACGAGCGGACGCGGCTGGTCGCGCTGTCTCTGGTGCACTACGCGAGCGGCTGCCGGCTGCCGGTCGAGCGGATCGCCGAGATCTGCCGCCGCCGCGGGGTCCGGCTCTGTGTCGACGCGATTCAGGCGGTGGGCGCGCTGCCGACGCGGCCGGCCGATCTGGGCTGCGATTACCTGGTCGCCGACGGGCACAAATGGATGCTCGGACCGGAAGGGTTGGGCATCCTGTGGGTCCATCCCGACCGGATTGAGGAGATGAACGTGTGCATGACCGGCTGGACGGGTCGCGTCCGCTACTCGCAATACGAGGACTACGATCAGCCGCTGCTGCCCAACGCCCGGCGCTTCGAGGAGGGTTCCTACAACATGGCGGGGGCGGCGGCGCTCGGCCAGTCGCTGGCCCTGCTCAATGAGATCGGGATCGACGAAGTCTGGCGGCGGCTGGATGCGCTGACGGGGCGGCTGCGCGAGGGTTTGCGCTCGGCGGGGTGGACGATTGTTTCGCCCGATGGCGAGGGGGAACGCTCGGGGATCACGTCCGCCGCGCGGGCGGGCGTGGATGTCCAGGCGCTGGTCAACCGGCTGGAGGAGCGGCGGATCTCGGTCTCGCCGCGGGGCGGCCGGCTGCGCATCGCGCCGCATTTCTACAACACCGCGGGGCAACTGGACGAATTGATCGCGGCGCTGCGCGAGCTGGCCTGACGTGAACGCGCCGCCGGCTCCGACGATCTTTTACGATGCGCGCAATATCCGCCGGGGGATGACCGGCGTCGGGCGGTATACCTACAACCTGCTGGCGGGGCTGGCGGCGCTGGAGGAAGCGCCGCCGATCCGGGCGATGTTTCTGCCCGGCGCGGTTGAAATTGCGCGGCGCGACCCGGCGCTGGCGCGGGTGGATGTCGTGGCGGCGATGTTCGGGCACGAAGCCCATCCGCAGACCGACATCTGGCTGCGCTGGGGACTGAGCCGACGGCTGCCGGCCGGCAGCGTCTATCACGGGCCGGTGTTCATCGTCCCGGGCGGCCGGCAGCCATTCGGCCGGGTTGTCACGGTGCACGACCTGTTCGTCTTCACGCATCCGCAGTTTTTTCCGCTGAAGTTTCGGGCCTGGATGCGGTGGGCGATCCGGCGCGCCTGCCGGTTCAGCGACCGGATCATCAGCGTTTCGGCGACCGTGGCCGAGCAGATCGTCGAGCGGGGCCTGGCGGAGCGGGCGCGGATCCGGGTGGTGCGCGAGGCGGCCGACGCCACGCCGATGCTGTGGGAGCACGGCGGGGGCGAGGAGATGGGCGTTGAGGAGCCGGCGGCGGGGCCGCTGATCGTAACCGTCGGGACGCGTGACCCGCACAAGAACCCGGCGACGGCGCGGCGGGCATGCATCGAGCTGGCGCGGCGCTGGCCGGCGGGGCGGCCCCCATTCGAGTGGTGGTGGATCGGCGGCACGGGGCCGCTGCCCGACGATTCGAGCGAATCGCTGCGCCGGCAGGCGGAAAAGGCCGGTTTCCGCGCGCCGGGGGCGCTGCCATCCGCGGTCGTCCGGCGCATTTTGCGGCGGGCGGCGGTGCTGGTGAGCTGCTCGCATACCGAGGGGTTCAACCTGACGCTGGTGGAGGCGATGCGCGCCGG
>MVZB01000349.1 GCA_002068205.1 candidate division BRC1 bacterium ADurb.BinA292 | reverse complement strand
TCCGCCGATGGATGGGATGAGCACGCTCGACGGCGCGCTGCCGGCGGGTCACCCCGACGTGGGGCAGTCGCTGCCGGCGGGCCACCCCGACGTGGGGGCGGCCATGCCGGGGATGGTGATGACGGACATGAGCACCGCCTCGGGGCAGCTCCAGTGGCGGAAGCCGGAGGGGTGGTCGGAAGCACCGGCGCGGGCGATGCGCGAGGTGACGTTTCACGCGGGAGCGAATGGCGAGGTTGAGTGTTATGTCTCGATACTCGGGGGCGCGGCCGGGGACGCGGAGGCCAACATCAATCGCTGGCGCGGCCAGATGGGGCAGTCGCCGCTGACGGCGGCGGAGATCGGGGAATTCGAGCGAATCGCGGTGCTGGGCCAGGACACGCCGCTGGTGGAGATCGAGGGGAGCTATCGAGGGATGGGAGGCGAAGCGCTGGAGGAGGCGCTGATGCTGGGTTCGATGGCCGCGCTGGAGGGGCAGACGGTGTTTGTGAAGATGGTGGGCCCGCGGTCGGCGGTCGCCGCGCAGCGCGAGGCGTTCATCCAGTTCTGCCGTTCGCTCCGCCCGTCGGAAGCGGAAAATCAGGCTCCCGAATAACCGTGAAAGGATGAAATGATTCGCCGGCCTTGGTCTGGCTGAGATTTGCCCCCTGCGGGGACGGGGGGTTTTCGCGACAGCGTCCCCAGCTTCCGCTGCGCTCCAACCCGGGGCTGTTCAACTGCCGCCCCGCTGGGGGCGGCTTATGCGGAGGGCTTTTGGGGACAAAATTGAGGCAAGCCTTCGGGGGCGATCACGAGGACGAGGGACGGATTTTGGAGTGAGGACGAAAGCATGAAGTGGTATGTCAAGGGCCCGCTCGAGGTGTTGAGTTCCTTTGGCCTGGCCCTGATTCTGCTGGGATTTTTGTTTCTGTTGACGCTGCTGGGCACGCTGGAACAGGCCAATCTCGGACTGTATGAAGTTCAGCGGAAGTATTTCACGTCGTTCTTTCTGGTGCATGAACTGGGACCGCTGAAGGTTCCGCTTCCGGGCGTTTATCTGCTGCTGATCCTGCTGGCGATCAATCTCACGCTGGGCGTGGTGTATCGGACGCGGCCGCGGCTGGACCGGTTCGGGATTTACGTGATGCACGGCGGGATGCTGTTCATGCTGCTGGCGGGGCTGGTGACGCACCATTTCGCGACGGAAGGCCAGATGACGCTGGCGCCGGGCGAAAGTTCCAACCGGTTTCAGAGCTATCACGAATGGGAGTTGCTGATTCGCGGGCCGATCGGGCCGGGCGAGGCGGCGCGGGAGTATGCCATCCCGGGGGAGGATTTTCTGCGCCTGGGGCGAACCGAGAGCAGAACGTTTGTCGCCGAGACGCTGCCATTCGATGTCACGGTGAGCGACGTCGCCCGCAACGCGGTGCCGCAGCGGCTGGCGCCCGAGCAGAGGAACGCCTCGGGCATGGGCGTCGGCGGCTTTTATCTGGCCGTGCTCGCGCCGGAGAAGGAGAACGAGCGGAACCTGCCCGGGTTTCATGTCACGCTGACCGACAAGCGCGGGGGGGAACGGACCGAGGAGATCGTGTGGGGCGGGTCGACGCTGCCGCTGGAGATCGCGCGGGAGGACGGCACGTGGCAACTGGCGTTCCAGCGCAAGTCCTGGGCGGTGCCGTTCACGCTGACGCTCGCGGAGTTTCGCCATGAATATCATCCGGGGACGCAGATGGCCCGCACCTACGAGAGCGATGTGATCAAGCGCGAAGGGGGTCAGGAGCAGTTCATCACGATCAAGATGAACGAGCCGCTGCGCCATGCCGGCTACACGTTCTTTCAGGCCTCGTTCTTTGAGGATCCGCGCAGCGGGGTGACCTCCTCGACGTTTGCCGTGGTGCGCAATCCGGCCGATCAGTGGCCGCTGCTGGCGTGCATCATCATCACCGCCGGGCTGCTGCTGCACTTCTGCCAGCGGCTGCTGCGTTATTTGAAGGGGGAGCGCGCGCGCCACGGCGCGGGGGCGCCCGATCCGGCGCCGGCGCGGCCGGCCGGCGCGGGGGCCGCGCGTCCGCAATCGGAGGCTGCCGCATGAAGCCGCTCGCGCTGGACAGGCTGACCCGGGGTCTTGCCGTCGCGGGAATGCTCCTCCCCTTGATCGTGGGTGTGCTTTCGGCGCAACCGGTCGCCGAGGGCGACGATCCGCACGCCGGACATACGCACGGCGCGGGGGAAGCGCATGCGCATCACGTGCACCAGCACAACGCGACGGTCCCGCCTCCGCCCGCGCCGGACTGGCCGGCAGAAACGCTGGAGCTGTTCGCGCGGACGCCGATTCAGGCGGAGGGCCGAGTCAAACCGCTCTCGACGTTCGCGCGTTTCGAGCTGGTCCGGCTGAGCGGCAAATCGCGCGTCAGGCTGGAGGATGGCAGCCGGCTGGATTCGCTCGCCTGGCTGCTCAATTGCCTGTTTTATCCGCATGTGGCGCAGCATTATCCGGTGATCCTGGTTGAGAATCCGGCGGTGATGCGCGCCGTCGGGCTCCCGGACGAGGAGCCGCGGCGGCGCTTTTCGCTGGTCGAACTCGATCCGGCCGCCGCGGCGATCACGGCGCTGGCGCAGCAGGCCGTTCAAAAAGAGGACAAGGCGCGCACGCTCTTCGAGCGCCAGGTTCTGGCGCTGTATCAGAACTATGCGGAGTTGAACGATCTGTTGCAGGGGCTGCTGTTTGCGCGCACGCCGATCGTGGACGAGGGGCAGGCGGCGGTGGCCGAACAACTGGAGGGCATCTCGGCGCGCGAGATGCGGGAGCTGCCGTACTCCGGTTTGTTGAATCTGCTGCCGCGGATGATCGACCGGCTGCCCGACCCGACGGATCCGGCGGCGCGGGAACGGCTCAATGAACCCGAAAACCAGCAGTTGATGGGTCTGATCGCGCGGATCGAGGCGG